>CALCZO010000294.1 GCA_937903315.1 uncultured Alphaproteobacteria bacterium | reverse complement strand
TGTGGCTCCCCGAGTAGGATTCGAACCTACGACCATTCGATTAACAGTCGAATGCTCTACCGCTGAGCTATCGGGGAATGCGAAGCCGCGTATAGACAAGGCGGCGGAACGACGCAACCAAAAAAGCGGTGCCGCCTCGCAGAAGTTTTGTGCACGCCATGGTCCGGGGCAGAGTGTCGCAGGCCTACCGGCAGTTGCAGGATACCATGCTTCGGGCAATATTTCTTTCACAGGTCTATGCAATGCATCTTGCTTTCCGGTCGCTGCGGGTGCTAGCAGCGGCAAGCCCGATTGGCCTCGTGGCGGAATGGTTACGCAGAGGACTGCAAATCCTTGAATCCCAGTTCGATTCTGGGCGAGGCCTCCACCCCCTTCCTTGCTCTGGTTGATTGGTGCAGTGTCCCGCTCCCTGCGGGCTTGCTTTTCAACCCCGTCTGCCGCAATACCGGGGTCAGCGCGTTTCGAACCCACTGGCTGTCCCATGACCGATTTTGCTGCTGCCCGCCGTACCATGGTTGAAAACCAGATCCGCACCTATGACGTGACGGATCAGGCCCTGCTTGCCGTTTTCGCCGCAGTGCCGCGCGAGGTGTTCGTTGCCGGCGGAGAGCGGGCGACGGCCTATCTCGACCGGCTGCAGACTGCGCGCGACGGCAAGACCCGCATGCTGCCGCCGCTTGTGCTCGCCCGGATGATCCAGTCGCTCGAGCCTGTGCCGGGCGAAAAGGTGTTGGCCGTGGCCGGCGCCGGCTACAGCGCGGCTGTGATGGCCGCCTACGGGCTGACGGTGACCACGCTCGACCACGATGCCGGTTCCGTCCGCGCCGCCCTGGCCGAGGCCGGGGCGGAGGGCGTGACCGTCGTGGCCGGTGCGGCCAATGCCGCCAGGGTTGCCGGTGGTCCGTTCGATCTCATCCTTGTCGAGGGCGCTGCCGAGGTCGAGCCGCTGGTGTTGCTCGAACAGCTGCGCGATGGCGGCCGTCTGGGCATCGTGATGGGACTGGGACGGAGCGGACGGGTGATGATCTTCCGCCGCATCGGCGGTTTTGTCAGTCAGGCGCGCGCGTTTGACGCTGCAGCGCCCGCGCTGCCGGAATTCGCCAACGGGCAGGTTTTCGCGTTCTGAGGTCTCGTCTGGCGCAGGGTTCTGGTGCGCGCCGTGCGTTGCCTTTCGGCGTCACTTCGGTGCGCAATCGCCGCATGAGGGATTGTTAAGTTTACACCTCGGCCGGATCGGTTAAGAAAGGCTTCATTCTTTCATTGGTCGTATGGAGCATACTCCACGTGTCGATCGGGACGTTCACCGCCAAGCTCTACCGTTTCGAGGCTGTTGCCTTGACGGCAATTATGCTTGTTTTTTCAACACAAGCGGCGGTTTCTGAGACGATTCATGGCGCGTTGTCTCAAGCCTATCATGCCAATCCCGAGATCAATGCCCAGCGGGCGCTGACGCGCGCGGCGGACGAATCGGTGCCCCAGGCGCTGTCGGGATATCGCCCGAAAGTGACCGGCTCGGCCGATCTCGGCTACGTCAACCAGAAATCGCATGTGGCCCGCCAGCGCTACTCGCAGGACGATTATGGTCCGCGCGGGGCGAGCGTCGCGCTGGATCAGGTGCTCTACAACGGCGGACGGACCGGCAATCTGGTGCGGGCCGCGGAGTCGCGGGTGCTTGGCGCGCGCGAGACGCTGCGCAACGTCGAACAGACCATCCTGCTCAATGCGGCGACGTCGTACATGAACGTGCTGCGCGACACCGCGCTGCTCAACCTGCGGCGCAACAACATCGACGTGCTGACGACGCAGTTGCGGCAGACGTCGGACCGGTTCCGTGTCGGCGAGGTGACGCGGACGGACGTCGCCCAGTCGGAAGCGCGGCTGGCGCGGGCGCGGTCGGATGCGTTCCTGGCCGAGGCGAACCTGAAATCGAGCATGGCCACCTACCGGCAGATTGTCGGGTCGGAGCCGACCAAGCTGGCGCCGGCCAAGACCGTCGAGGGGCTGCTGCCCAAGAGCCGTGAGGCTGCTCTGGCGATGTCGCAACGCGAGCATCCGGCTGTGGCGGCCGCGCTGCATGGCGTCGACCAGCAACTGCTTCAGGTCAAGGCGATCGAGTCGGAACTGTATCCGACGATCGGGGTCACGGCCTCGCTCAGCCGGCGTTATGATACCCAGTCACCGGGGTCAGACCTGTGGCAGGGGTCGATTGTCGGGCGGCTGAGTGTGCCGATCTACGAGGGCGGCGCAACGTATTCACGCGTGCGGGAAGCCAAGGAAACGCTGACCTCGCAGCGGGTGACTGTCGATACCCAGCGCGAGCGGGTGCGCCAGTTGGTCGTTTCGATGTGGGGCGCGCTCGAATCGACCAAAGCGCAGATCAATGCGGCCGAAGCACAGGTCAAGGCGGCGGAAATCGCGCTGTCCGGCGTGCGCGAGGAAGCCAAGGTGGGTCAGCGGACCACGCTGGATGTGCTCAATTCGCAGCAGGATCTGCTTGACGCGCGGGTGGCCCTGGTCACCGCGCAGCGAGACCGGGTGGTGGCGTCCTACAATGTTCTTGCCGCGATTGGCCGGCTGTCGCTGCGCACGCTGGGCGTGTCGGTCGCGGCCTATGATCCGAAGGTGCATTACGGGCAGGTGCGCGACAAGTGGATCGGGCTGAGGACGCCTGACGGGCAGTGAGGGTTGGCCGGCGCATGCCGGCAATCCACCGCCAATTTGCCCGCTGACCTTGCCGAACCCGCCCCTGCTGCCATAGTGACACGATGATGGGGCGCTGCCGTTCGGCAGGGCCTTGCAAGACGGGTATGGAGTTCACCGCATGAGCATGCCAGCTGGCGCGCAACCGTCTCCCTCACGGCCGGCAGAGCCGTCGATGGAGGAGATTCTCGCCTCGATCCGCAAGATCATCGCCGATGACCAGAAGGTGCTGGAAGCTCGGCTGGATGGTCGTGAGGAGCCGGTTGTCAACGAGACCGTGCAGGACGGCGACGAGGATGTGCTCGACCTTGGCGCGCCCGCCGAGGTGACGCCTGCGCCCGTGGCGGCGGCCCCCGTTGCCGCGCCGCTGCCGGTCGAACCACCGGTCGCTGTCGCGCCAGCCGCCGCTGCGCCTGCTCCTTCTGCGCCTCAGCCGGGATTGCTGTCGGAGACATCGGCCCATGCAACCGGTGCCGCGTTCCAGTCGCTCGCCAATGCCGTCTTCACGCAGAACGCGCGGACCATGGACGATCTCGTCAAGGAGATGCTGCGGCCGATGCTGAAGGCGTGGCTGGACGAGAACCTTCCGGCGATGGTCGAACGGTTGGTACGGGCCGAGATCGAGCGTGTGGCGCGCGGCGGTCGCTGACCCATTCCGGGACAATCAGGTTAACCGGTTCGGTCATGCCGGTCCGGGAAGGACACGCCGCTGGGTGAGTGCGCGCGGCTTCTGTGCCGATTGCTGACCGGAAACCGGGTTATCCACAGGCGCGGACGGGCGTTCTCCTGATTCGTGCCGTTTGCGTTCCGTCAACGGTCCAGCCGTTAACGCCACAGGCCCCGCCCGCCTGTACGCGCGTTAACGAACCGGCCTGTGCCGGCCGCTGACAATGCGCTGCCGTCAGTGCTTGGCGCCGTGGGTGCTGTGACCGAGCTTGTCGACATAGGCGATGCCCATCGCCGAGAAAATGAAGATCACATGGATGATCGTCTGCCACATGATGCCTTCGGACGTGTAGGTCGCGCCCGGCTTGCCGAGGTTGCCGGCCTCAATGAAGGTCCGCAGCAGGTGGATGGACGAAATGCCGATGATGGCCAGCGCCAGCTTGATCTTCAGCACCGAGGCGTTGACGTGGCTCAGCCATTCGGGCTGGTCCGGGTGGCCGTCAAGTTCCAGCCGCGAGACGAAGGTTTCGTAGCCGCCGACGATGACCATGACGAGCAGGTTCGAGATCATCACCACATCGATCAGCCCGAGAACCACCAGCATGATCTGCTGTTCGCTGAACGTGGTGGCGTGGCCGACGAGATGGATCAGTTCCTTGACAAACAGGAATACATAGACCGCCTGAGCGACGATCAGGCCGAGATAGAGCGGCATCTGAAGCCAGCGCGAGCCGAAAATCAGCTTGGGCAGGGGACGCAGTTCGCGCGGGAGGGGCGGGATCTTGGACGGTTCAGACATGGCAGGGAATCGCGATCGAACGGAGGGAAACTGGCCGGGAGATAGGCGCACGGCAGCCGCCCGGCAAGCCCGGTCACGCTTGTGTCATGCAATAAAAACAAACTGTTGCGGTGATGCCGTTCAGCGTTCGACGAACGCCTTCTCGATCACGAAACTGCCGGGCGCGCCGCCCGAGCCTTCGACGAAACCGCGCGCCGGCAGCATGGCGCGCAGATCAGCCAGCATCTGCGGATTGCCGCAGATCATCACGCGGTCGTGCGCGGGATCGAAGGCCGGCAGACCGAGATCGGCCGGGATCGTGCCGTTGTCCATCAGATCGGTGACGCGGCCCTGATGCCGATAAGCCTCGCGCGTCACGGTGGGGTAGTGCAGCAGCTTGCCGGCGGCCACCTCGCCAAGGAATTCGTGCTCGAGCACGTCCCTGACGATCTCGAAGCCGAAGGTCAGTTCCGCCACCGTGCGGCAGCCGTGGGCGAGGATCACGCTGTCATAGCGGTCGTAGACCTCGGGATCGCGGATGATCGAGGCGAAGGGGGCGATGCCGGTGCCGGTCGAGAGCAGATAGAGCCGCTTGCCGGGCAGCAGCGACGACTGGATCAGCGTGCCGGTGGCCTTGCGGCCGATCAGCACGGAATCGCCGACCTTGACGTGCTGGAGCCGCGAGGTCAGCGGGCCGTTCGCCACCTTGATCGAGAAGAACGTCAGCGTCTCGTCGTAATTGGCCGAAGCCATCGAATAGGCACGGACCAGCGGCTTGCCATCCACCTCCAGCCCGATCATGGCGAACTGGCCATTCTCGAACCGGAAAGCGGGGTCGCGCGTTGTCACGAAGCGGAACAGCGTGTCGGTATAGTGCTGGACCTCGAGCACGGTCTCGGCATTGTAGGCGGCCGAGGCTTTCAGCGCAGGCTTGCTTTGGGGCGCGGGAGCGCCGGTCACGTCGAGCATCGTCTTCCCCTCACGGCGCGGGCAGGGACCCGCCACGATGCGCGGGCCTGTACCACACTCTCGGGCGGCTGTGTATTAGCAGCTTCTGTTATGTGCTTTGAGGTGGGTCAAGTGTGCCGTGCGACATGCGTTGTGGTCCGTCGAAGGATTGCCGCCGTCAAACCCGTGGATGACCGGCACAAGGCCGGTCATGACGGCGCGGCGATGATGCCCGTACCCCAGCGATGTCATGGCGGGCGCTTGCGTCTCAGATATCCACCAGTTCCGCCGCGAAAGCCGCGCGTTCCTGGATGAAGACGAAGCGCGCCTCGGGCCGGTTGCCCATCAGGCGCTCGACGCAGTCAGCGGTTTCGGGGCGGGCGCCGTCGGCGATCTGGACCCGCAGCATGGTGCGCTTCTTCGGGTCCATCGTCGTTTCCTTGAGCTGGGCCGGCATCATTTCGCCAAGGCCCTTGAAGCGGCCGATCTCCGGCTTCTTGCCCTTGAAGACGGTGGCGAGCAGCGTGTCCTTGTGCGCGTCGTCGCGGGCATAGACGGTCTTGCCGCCGTGGGTGAGGCGGTAGAGCGGCGGAATCGCGAGGTAGAGGTGACCGCCCTCGATCAGCTTGGGCATCTGGCGATAGAAGAAGGTGATCAGCAGCGAAGCGATGTGCGCGCCGTCGACATCGGCATCGGTCATGATGACGATCTTGTCGTAGCGGAGATCGGCTTCCTTGTAATGGCTGCCGGTTCCGCAGCCGAGCGCCAGCGACAGGTCGGCCAGCTGCTGGTTGGCGCCCAGCTTGTCCTTGGTGGCATTGGCGACGTTGAGGATCTTGCCGCGCAGCGGCAGGACGGCCTGCGTCGCCCGGTCGCGCGCCTGCTTGGCCGAGCCGCCGGCGGAGTCGCCCTCGACGATGAACAGTTCCGAGCCGTCGGCGGCGGTCGATGAACAGTCGGCCAGCTTGCCGGGCAGGCGCAGCTTGCGCACGGCGGTCTTGCGCTGCACGTCCTTCTCAGCGCGGCGGCGCAGCCGGTCCTCGGCCCGCTCGACGACGAAATCGAGCAGTTTCAGCGCGGCGGCAGGGGCGGCGGCGAGCCAGTGATCGAACGCGTCGCGCACCGCGTTCTCGACGATGCGGGACGCTTCCAGCGTCGCCAGCTTGTCCTTGGTCTGGCCGACGAATTCCGGCTCGCGGATGAACACCGACAGCATCGCGCCGCAGGAGATCATGATGTCGTCGGTGGTCAGCACGGCCGCGCGCTTGGTCTGGCCGATACGCTCGGCGTGGTCCTTCAGCCCGCGCATCAGCGCGACGCGCAGGCCGGCCTCGTGGGTGCCGCCCTCCGGCGTCGGAATGGTGTTGCAGTAGGAGGAGACGAAGCCCTCGTCGTACTGGAACCAGGTCACGGCCCATTCGCAGGCGCCGTGGCCGGTCTTGTCCAGCTTGCCGGCGAACATCGTCTCGGCGGCAAGGTCCTTGCCCTCAATCTCGCGGGTCAGATAGTCCTTGAGGCCGGCAGGGAAGCGGAACGTCGCCGTCTCGGGGATGACCGATCCCTCTTTCAGCAGGGCGGCATCGCATTTCCAGCGGATTTCGACGCCGCCGAACAGATAGGCCTTCGACCGCGCCATCTTGAACACGCGCGCGGGATCGAAGCGGATATTCTCGCCGAAAATCTCATGATCGGGCCTGAAGCGGACCTTTGTGCCGCGCCGGTTGCGGATCGGTCCGAGGTGCTCGAGCCGCGTCTGCGGCAGGCCACGCGAGAACCGCATCCGGTAGAGCTGCTGGTCCTTGGCAACCTCGATCTCGACCGTCTCGGACAGCGCATTGACTACCGAAATGCCAACGCCATGCAACCCGCCCGAGGTCTCGTAGACCTTGGAATCAAACTTGCCGCCGGCATGCAGCGTGCACATGATGACTTCAAGCGCCGATTTGTCCGTGAACTTGGGGTGCGGATCGACCGGGATGCCGCGCCCGTTGTCGGTGACGGTCAGGAACCCGTCGGCGGCAAGCTCCACCTCGATGAAGGTCGCGTGGCCGGCCACCGCCTCGTCCATCGAGTTGTCGATCACCTCGGCGAACAGGTGATGCAGCGCCTTTTCGTCCGTGCCGCCGATATACATGCCGGGGCGGCGGCGCACCGGCTCCAGCCCCTCCAGCACCTCGATGTCGGCGGCCGAATAGCTGCCCGGCGTCGCAGGAGCGGCGGGCGCGGCGGCCGGGGGCGGCACGGCGGCGCCGGCCTTCTTGAGCAGGGCATCAGCCTCTGCCACGGCGCGGCCGGCCTTGGCCAAGGCCGCTTCCGCCCGCGCCTTGTCGGCCCGCGTGCTGTCCTCCGCCCGGTTCGGCGTGCCGACGAGCGATTGGGCAGCCTGTTCCAGTTCTCCGAACAGATCGCGTGCCGGGCCGGTTTTCGACGACATGGAGCCTCATTGCGTATGATTCGGCGTATGACTATGCCATGCCAATCGGGCCGGCAAGGCAAGCGCGACGCGAAAATGGACGGGGACAGGCCGTCGCGACCAGGCGGATGACATCGGTTCGGCCGGTGCCGCCCCGGTGTCCCGGCTTTGCATGCCGCGCGGGGCGTGGCCGCCAATCCGACGTTAAGAGTTGTGATGTCTACTCGGTTTTGGCGAGGAACACGACCATGAGCAGAGTGAGAACCACCCGGGGCCGCAGGTTTCAGGAACAGCGCCTGATGGCGACAGCCGTTGCGGCAGGAACGGCATTCGGCTGGGCCGAAGGCCACCGCGACAACAAGGATGTGATTGCCGAATGGCGCGGCCGGCGGCTGATGGCGATGGCACTTTCCGCTGTGGTGGCGACGCCGCTGCTGGCCGCTGTTGCCGTGGCTGTCATCGGCTGACCGCGCACCAGTCGATTTTTACGTGACGGCCGGACCCGCGCCACGGGAATGCCGCAGTTTTCCGGTTTACCGGAGCGGAAAAGGGTGAAATATCCACCCGCTGTTTCCGTTTGCTTTCCCAAGGCAGAATCATCGATGTCCGTTTCTGGCAGAACCCTGATGTTCGCGCTCGCGCTGCTCGCCGGCGGCGGTGCGGCCCTTGCCGACAAGGTGAAGAATCCGGTCGCGGTGTTTTCCGGGCTGGACAAGATCACCGGGCGCATCATCGCCTTCGAGGTCACCATCGACGAGACGGTGCAGTTCGGCTCGCTGCAGCTGACACCGCGGGTGTGCTACTCGCGCCCCAACTACGAAAACCCGCAGACGGACGTGTTCGTCGAGGTCGACGAGATCGCCCTCAACAACGAGACCAAGCGGCTGTTCGCCGGCTGGATGTTCGCCGCCAGCCCGGGCCTCAACGCGGTCGAGCACCCGGTGTATGACCTGTGGCTGACCGACTGCAAGGGCGGCAGCGAGATCATCAAGACCGCGCCCGAGGAAGAGGAAGAGCGCGAGGTCGTGCCGCTGGAAACCAAGCGGACCGCCAAGCCGGCCCAGCCGGTGGAGCGCAAGGCCAGCACGAAGGCCAAGCAGCCGGCGCAGTCGTTCTTCCCCACCAATGCGCCGCCGCCGCAGAATATCGATCCGGCACGGCGCGCAGGCACGCCGATGGTGATCATGCCGGCGAACGATCCGACGAACCGGAGCAACTGACCTTCGCCAGTTCCGCAAGGATGCGGGCGCCGCTGACCGGGGCGTCCTTCGGCCAGATGTGGAAATCGCCGGTGACGGCCAGCGCGCGGTCGAGCATGCGGCGATAGCTGTCGCGCGCCATCGCCACCGCGCCGAGGCTGGCCAGATGCGGCGTCACAAACTGGGTATCGAGCAGGCGGAAGCCGCCGGCGTTCAGCCGCGCCACCAGATGGGCGAGCGCGACCTTGGACGCATCGGTCATGGTGTGGAACATGCTCTCGCCGAAAAACGCGCCGCCAAGATGGACGCCATAAAGCCCGCCGACGAGCCGCCCGCCATGCCAGCATTCGACCGTGTGGCAATGGCCGCGCACAAACAGGTCCTTGTAGAGGCGGCGGATGGTGGTGTTGATCCAGGTGTTTTCGCGGTCCTTCGCCGGGGCGGCGCAGGCGGCGATCACGGCCTCGAAATCGTGATCGACCCTGACCTCGAACCGGTCCGAGCGGATGGTTTTGGCCAGCGATCTTGAGATGACGAGACCGTCCAGCGGGAAGACGCCGCGTTCGCGCGGTTCGACCCAGAACAGGTCTGGATCGTCGGCGCTTTCAGCCATCGGGAACATCCCCGCGGCATAGGCGCCAAGCAGGATATCAGGCGTCAGGTCCGGAGCGTCGGCGGCGTGCATCCAGACACGCTAGCCGATCTGTGGCGCTCGCGCCAAGCGCCACAGGGCCTTGCGGCGGCAGACGCTCAGGCCGTCGGCTCCATGCCGCCGTCGCGCAGGAATTTTTCCAGCCAGTGGATGTCGTAATCGCCGTTCTGGATGTCGGGCGTACGCACCAGCGTGCGGAACAGCGGCAGCGTGGTCTCGATGCCGTCAATCACGAACTCGTCCAGCGCGCGCCGCAGCCGCATCAGGCATTCGGTGCGGGTGCGTCCGTGAACGATCAGCTTGCCAACCAGCGAATCGTAATGCGGCGGGATCGTGTAGCCCTGATAGACCGCTGAATCGACGCGTACGCCGAGACCGCCGGGCGGGTGGAAATAGCTGATCCGCCCCGGCGAGGGCCGGAAGGTGGCGGGATGCTCGGCGTTGACGCGGCATTCGATGGCGTGGCCGACAAAGCCGATGTCCGACTGGCGGAACGACAGCGCGCCGCCGGCAGCGACCTTGATCTGCTCGTTCACGAGATCGATGCCGGTGATCATCTCGGTCACCGGATGCTCGACCTGAATGCGGGTGTTCATCTCGATGAAGTAGAACTCCCCGTCCTCATAGAGGAACTCGATGGTGCCGGCGCCGATATACTGCATCTCCTGCATCGCCTTGGCGACGATATCGCCGATTTGCGCGCGCTGGGAAGCATTGAGCGCGGGCGAGGGGCTTTCCTCCCACACCTTCTGGTGACGGCGCTGGAGCGAACAGTCACGCTCGCCCAGATGGACCGCGTGGCCCTTGCCATCGCCGAGCACCTGCACCTCGATGTGGCGCGGCCGCTCGAGATACTTTTCGAGGTAGACCGCGTCGTCGCCGAACGCGGCCTTGGCCTCGGTGCGGGCGGTCTGGATGGCCTGAACGAGGTCTTCCTCGGTGCGGGCCACCTTCATGCCGCGGCCACCACCGCCGGCTGCCGCCTTGATCAGCACCGGGTAACCGATCCTGCGCGCGACGATCTTGGCGTCATCGAGATCGGTGATGCCCCCTTCCGAACCCGGCACGCAGGGGATGCCGAGCTTCAGCGCGGTGCGCTTGGCCTCGATCTTGTCGCCCATCGTGCGGATATGTTCGGCCTTGGGGCCGATGAAGGCGATCTTGTGCTCGGCCAGCACTTCGGCAAAGCGCGCATTCTCGCTGAGAAAGCCGTAGCCCGGATGGACCGCGTCGGCGCCGGTGATCTCGCAGGCGGCGATCAGCGAGGGGATGTTCAGGTAGCTGTCGCGCGCGGCCGGCGGGCCGATGCAGACACTTTCATCGGCCAGCTTGACGTGCATCGCATCGGCATCGGCGGTGGAATGGACCGCGACGGTGGCGATGCCCAGTTCCTTGCAGGCCCTGAGGATCCGCAGCGCGATTTCGCCCCGGTTGGCGATGAGCACCTTGTCGAACATGGCTTACTCGATCACGAACAGTGGCTCGCCGAATTCGACCGGCTGGCCATCATCGACAAAAAGCTGGGTCAGCGTGCCGGCGCGCGGCGAGATGATCTCGTTGAACGTCTTCATCGCTTCGATCAGCAGCACCTTCTCGCCTGCCTTCACCGTCGCGCCGATCTCGACGAACGGCTTGGCATCGGGCGAGGGGCGGCGGTAGGCGGTGCCGACCATCGGTGAGCGCACGGTGCCGGGATGGGATTCCGTCGCCTTGCCCGGGGCGGCCGGGTCGGGTGCCTCGACAACGCGCGCGGCGGGCGCTGCCATCGGCATCGGCGCGGCCACTGCAACGTGCTGGGTGATCTGGCGGGCGACGCGAATGCGCAGATCGCCCTTCTCAACCTCGATTTCAGACAGGTCCGTCTCGTTGATCAGCTTGGCGAGATCGCGGACGATGTCGGTATCGAAGGGACTTTTGGAAGCCATCGGCATGTCTCTCGTTGGACGTGTCAGGCGGCCGTGCCACCCGGAACAGCCTGCATGCGCCAGCAGCGGCGCAGCACTCCGATCCGGGGTGTGCCGGTCAATCCGGCATGGTGGCAGCCTGTCATGGAACCCTATCGACGTGACGGCGCGCCCAGCCGGGACACGCCTCGTTCGGAACGCGCTTCTAACCGGTTCTCACCGATTGGGAAAGCCCGGCAATCGGTTTTGTCGCACTCTCCACACCCGAGCGCGCAAGGAGATTGCGCCGGACCGGCACAATGGGCTTTAACGTGGGCTGTGCGAAAGGGGTGCCGATGAAACTTGTCTGGCGCTGGATCATTGTCGGGTTTGCGCTTCTGGCGCTGGGCGCGGCTGCGGTTGCGCTGCACCGGCAGTTCATGGCCGAACGGGTGCTTCGGGTCGCCGTTGCCGAGGCCGACTCGGAAGACGCGCGGCTGATCGCCACACTGAACGACGGCTTGCGGACGGCGGGCAGCCGTTACCGCCTGCGGGTTCTGGCCACTGGCTCGGAGGCGGAAAGCCAGCGGCTGGTGCGGCTCAGGCGAGCCGAGCTTGTCTCGGTCCGGGCCGATCGGGTCGATGCCGCACCGGGCCTTGCGAGCATCGCCGTGATCTCTCAGGAAGCCGCCGTCCTGCTGGCGGCTGATGGATCGCGCATCGGCAAATGGGGCGATCTCAATCGCCGGGCTGTCGCCGCGCTGGCCGGCACGGACCCTAAGGATCCGCTGCTTCAGGCCCTGTTCCGGCTGACGGGCGTCGATGAATCGCTCGTCGCACCGCTGGCGACCGGGCTGATCCGTCAGGAGATCGGAAGAAAAACCATCGTCGGCGTGGTGTCGGTGGGGCCGCTGACCGGTCAGCCCCTGGCGACGATGCGCCGCCTTGCGGCCAACGGTGAGGGCCGCGGCCCTTTCTCCGTGATTGAGGTCGAGGATGCCGAAACACTGGCCAGGCGTGACCGCCGCTTTGAGGAAATCACCGTGCCGGCCGGCTTGCTGCGGGCGCAACCGGTCCTGCCGGCCGAAGCCCTGTCGACGCTGGGTGTGTCGCGGCATCTGCTGGCGCGCGAGTCCGCCAACCGTTATGCGATCGGCCGCGTCGTGCAGGCGCTGTTCGATGCCAAGCGTGTGCTGCTGCCGCATCAGCCGGTTCTGGCGCAGCTGGGCGCGCCGGATCTTGAGGCCGATGCGCATGTCCGGGTCCATCGCGGCGCAAAGGCGGTCTACAACGGCGAGGAACAGCCCATCGCCGACATGCTGATCGAATGGATCTATCTTGTGCCGCTGCTGTGCGGGCTTGTCGGCGGCGGCATGTTGGCGCTGTTCCGCTGGCTGAGGCCGAGGCCAGCCGACCCTGCGGGCGCGCTCACCGGCGCATTGCTGGACCTGAGACGCGAGGCGGCTGCCGCGACGTCGCAGGCAGACCTCCAGCGTGTGCGCCAAAGGCTCGAACCGCTGGCCGACGAAGTGTCAGGACTGATCACACGCACGCCGGACGGCGCCGGCGCGCAGGCCGCCCTGACGGCGCTGGATCTTGCCGATCGGCAGATCGATCAGCGCAGCCGGGTTCTCGATGCCATCACCGCCCGGACGGGCAGGTCTCACTGACGAGGCAGGGCGTTAGTCGCAGAGGTTCTTGCCGCATTTGCGGACGTTGCCGATGCGTGCCTTGAGCTGCTCATAGCCGACGGCGCCGATCACCACATCGTCGGCCAGTACATAGGCCGGCGTACCCGTCATGCCGAGGCCGTCGGCGATCTTGCGGGTTTCCTCGAAGGCTTCGGCGAAGGCGCCCTTGGCTACCTCATCCTCGATCTTGCCCTTGTCGAGCCCGATCGCGGTGGCGACCTCAAGCGCCTGCTGCTTGCCGATCTGCCCGGTCTTGGCCATCAGCCGGGCGTGGAAGTCCCAGAACTGGTCCGGCTTGACCATCGACTTGACCGCAATGGCCACCGCCGCCGCATCGCGCGAGGCTGCCGAGAGGATCGGCAGGTCCTTCAGGACCACCTTGAGCTTGGAGTCTTCCTTGATCAGCTTCTGGAGATCGACCAGCGCGCGCTTGCAGTAGCCGCAGTTGTAATCAAAAAACTCGACCAGCGTGACGTCGCCGTTGGGATTGCCGGCGACCGCGTTGTACTTGGAGGCATAGAGCGGGCCGCCGGCATCCTTCAGCACCTTCTGGCGGGCGGCCAACTCGGCCTCGCGCTGGCGGCGATCCAGTTCAACCAGCGCTTCCTGCAGCACTTCCGGGTTGCGGATCAGATAGTCGCGGATCAGCTTCTCGAACTCGGCTTTCTGGGCCGGCGCAATCGTCTGGGCCGGGGCGGCGGTGGCAGCAAGTGCCGCCATCGAGGCGCCGACGAGAAGGGCGCGAAGGGTCTTGGGCATCTGTTCTCCTTGGGCCTGTCAGCCCTTGTTGGCCGCCTTGAACGTGGCGATATCGTCTGCCCGCCGCCAGTTGATCGAACCGGGCGGGAATTTGGTCTGGGCACGTTTTGCCAGCCGCTGGGCTTCGGCATGGGCACCGGCAATGAAATAGCCTTCGGCGGTCACCAGTTCGGCCTCGGCGGAATTGCCGCGCCGCTCATGGGCCTGGGCGAGAAACACATAGGCTTCCAGCACCTCCGGGTCGCGCTGCTTGGCGACGGTCAGTTCCTTGATCGCCGCATCGAGATTGGCCGGCGTGCCGGTGCCGATCAGCGCATGGCCAAGCAGCACGCGCAAGAGCGGCTGGCCGGGAGCGAGGCTGACCGCCTTGCGCAAGGGACCGACGGCTGCGGCGGCCTGCGCGTTCTCGAGCAGGTTCTGGCCCTTGAGTTCCCAGAAATACGGATTGCGCGGCTGGGCGGCGATCAGAGCGTCGATCATCGCCTGGGCATTGCCGCCGCGCGAAAACCGATGTGCGGCGATGGCGCGGGCATAGCGGGCCGGCAGCGACGTATCGGTGGCCGGATAGCGCCGGCTGACCTCGTCAGCCTTGCCGGTGAAGGCGACCAGCTTGGCGCGGACCAGGTTGTGGCGCAGCACGAGGGCCGGCGGGTCCTTGGCCTCGTAATACGGACTTTCCTTGGCCACCGCCTCGATCGCGGCGATGCGGTCGGCAGCGAGAGGATGGCTGAGCAGGTAACGGTCGACGCGGGAGGCGAGGAACATCTGCTGCTCGGCAAAGCGCTTGAGCGTGTCGACCATGCCCTTGCCCGATTGCTTCGTGGCTTGCAGGAAGGCCATCGCGGCGCGGTCGGCCGCCGTCTCCTCGGTCCGCTGGAAGGCAAGCAGCGAGCGCATCGCCAGTTCCGAGCCGCCCATGATCAGCCCGCCCGGCGCCGTGCCCTGCACGCCGACATTGCCGCGTGAGGCACCGACCAGCGCGCCGACGCCGAGCAGCGAGCCGAGAACGGCAATCGCCTGCGCTTTCGGCAGCTCCTGGCTGAGGCGGGCGAGATGACCGCCCGAGATATGGCCGGTCTCGTGCGCCAGCACGCCGGTCAGTTCATTCGGCGTCTGCGCATCGATGATCGCGCCGAGGAACACCATCATCCGCCGCCCGTTGGCGACAAAGGCGTTGAACGCGCGGTCCTGCACCAGCGCCAGCTTGACGGCCGCCGGCGGCTGCCGCGCGGCGCGCAGGATCGGGTCGAGATAATCGCGCAGCAGGTCTTCGGTCTCGGCGTCGCGGATGTAGGTGCGGCGGGCTTCCTGAGCGACGGCGGGAGGCGGAGCGGCCAGCACGCAGACAAGCCCTATCGCCGCGCCGGTCACGGCACGCCGTATCACTTGCTGACACGCGAATCGGCCCATTGCACGACACTCCCGACTGCCTTGCTAGAGTCCGCCCCGCGCAGGGTCAATTGTGCGGGCCGCCTCTCGCCTAACTGTGATCAACAGGCTATTGGCGGGAACCATGACTTTTTTCCGGATTGACGCCCGACCATGACCATTCTGCCCCCCGTTGCCCGCCGCGCCAACGTCGCCCCGTTCCTGGCCATGGATGTGATGGCCGAGGCCGGCGCCCGCCTGAGGGCGGGGGAAGATGTCGTCTCGCTCGCGGTGGGCGAACCCGGCGCGCCGCCGCCGCGCGCCGTGCGCGAGGCGGTGAAGGCCGCGCTGGACGGGGCGCGCGTGCCCTATACCGATGCGCTTGGCCTGCCGGCCTTGCGCGAGCGGATCGCCCGGCATTACCGCGACACCTACGGCGTCAGCATTCCGGCCAGCCGGGTCGCGGTGACGACCGGTTCGTCGGCGGGGTTCATCCTGTCGTTTCTGGCGATGTTCGACGCCGGCGACCGGATCGCCATTCCCAGCCCTGGCTATCCGGCCTATCGCAACATTCTGGATGCGCTCGGTATCGAGGTGGTCGAACTGCCGACGACGGCGGAGACGCGGTTCGCGGTGACGGCGGAGATGATCGCCGCGGCGCATGCGAAAACGCCGCTGCGGGGCGTGCTGGTGATGAGCCCGGCCAATCCGACCGGGGTGATGATGCGGCCCGAAGCGGTGCGCGCCCTTGCCACGACCTGCGACGCGCTGGGGCTGTGGTTCATCTCCGACGAGATCTACCACGGCCTGATCTATGACGGCGCGGTGACGACGGCGGTCGCCCATTCCGATCAGGCGGTGGTCGTCAATTCGTTCTCCAAATACTATTGCATGACCGGCTGGCGGGTCGGCTGGCTGATCCTGCCCGAGCGGCTGGAGCGGACCGCCGAATGCCTCGCCCAGTCGCTGGCGATCTCCGTGCCCTATCTCAGCCAGATCGGCGGGCTGGCGGCGTTCGATGCCACGGACGAACTGGAGGCGATCAAGGCCGGCTATGCCCGCAACCGCGCCATTCTGGGCGAGGAACTGCCGAAGCTCGGCCTCGACCTGATGCCAATGGACGGCGCCTTCTATGCCTATGCGGATGTGACGCGGCACACCAACGATTCGTTCGATTTCGCTCGTCGCGCGCTGCGCGAGGCCGGGGTGGGGATCACGCCCGGCCTCGATTTCGACCGCGTGCAGGGCCACCGTTTCGTGCGGCTGAGCTATGCCGGCAGCGAGACCGATATCCTCAAGGCGGTATCGCGCTTCAAGGGATGGCTTCGCACGGCGTGAGGATTGTGCCAGTCTCTGGCAGGGAGGTCACCATGGGTCCGTTTCCGCGTGTTCTGCTCAGCGCCGGCTTCAGCCTGATGAAGTGGCTGTTCTTCATCACGGCAGCACTGCTGGCGATCCTCGTCGTCATGCAGCAGGTGCGCGGCGATGCCGAGGCCGCGCCGATGGAACTGGGCGCGCTGGCGCTTGTGATGGCCGGGCTCGGATGGGTCAGCAGCAAGGCCAGCGGCTGGTTCGTGCCGGGGCAGTGACTTGACCTTGGCCGCTATTTGGGGTGAACCAGCGGCATGAGACGCGCCGGTTGATGCGGCGCGCACGCTTGAGGGTTCCATGTCCAGCCACGTCAATCCGAAGAAGCTGATCAAGGGCGTCACCGGCGATTGGGAAATCGTCATCGGCATGGAAATCCATGCGCAGGTCACCTCCAATTCCAAGCTGTTCTCGGGTGCGTCGACAGCATTCGGCGGCGAGCCGAACGATCACGTCAGCCTCGTCGATGCGGCGATGCCCGGCATGCTGCCGGTGATCAACGAGGAATGCGTGGCGCAGGCGATCCGCACCGGGCTGGGGCTGAAGGCCGGGATCAACCTGAAATCGCGGTTCGACCGCAAGAACTACTTCTATCCCGATCTGCCGCAGGGCTACCAGATCAGCCAGTACAAGCATCCGATCGTCGGCGAGGGCGAGGTGATCGTCGATGTGCCGGGCGAGGCCGAGCCGATCGTCGTCGGCATCGAGCGGCTGCATCTCGAACAGGACGCCGGCAAGTCGATCCACGATCAGGACCCGGCCAACTCCTTCGTCGATCTCAACCGCTCGGGCGTGGCGCTGATGGAAATCGTCTCGCGGCCCGATCTGAGATCGGCGGAGGAGGCGCAGGCCTATGTCACCAAGCTCAGGACCATCCTGCGCTATCTCGGCACCTGCGACGGCGACATGGAAAAGGGCAACCTGAGGGCCGACGTCAACGTCTCGGTGCGCAAGCCGGGCGATGGTCTCGGCACCCGCTGCGAGATCAAGAACGTCAATTCGATCCGCTTCATCGGTCAGGCGATCGAGGTCGAGGCGCGGCGGCAGATCGCCATCATCGAGGATGGCGGCACGATCGACCAGGAAACCCGGCTGTATGATCCCGGCAAGCGCGAGACCCGCTCCATGCGCTCGAAGGAAGAGGCGCACGACTACCGCTACTTCCCCGATCCGGACCTGCTGCCGCTCGAATTCTCGCAGGCCTATGTCGATGCGCTGAAGGCCGCGCTGCCCGAACTGCCCGACGAGAAGAAGGCGCGGTTCATCAGCCAGTATGGCCTGTCGGCCTATGACGCCTCGGTGCTGATCGCCGAGCGCGAGAGCGCCGATTATTTCGAGGCTGTGGCCAGGGGACGCGACGGCAAGGCGGCGGCCAACTGGATCATCAACGAGCTGTTCGGACGCCTCAACAAGGATGGCACGGCCATCGCCGACAGCCCGGTCAGCGCCGCCCAGCTTGGCGGGATCATCGATCTCATCGGCTCGGGAGCGATTTCAGGCAAGATCGCGAAAGACCTGTTCGAGATCGTCTACACCGAAGGCGGCGACCCGGCGGCGGTTGTCGAGGCGCGCGGGATGAAGCAGGTGACCGACACCGGCGCGATCGAAAGGGTCGTCGACGAGATCATCGCCGCCAACCCGGACAAGGTCGAGCAGGCGAAACTCAAGCCGACCCTGCTCGGCTGGTTCGTCGGGCAGGTGATGAAATCCTCCGGCGGCAAGGCCAACCCCGGCGCGGTCAACGACCTGCTGAAGGCCAAGCTGGGGATATGACCATCGCAGTTCGTCCTGCCGCCGAGGCAGACCTGCCGGCTGTCCGGCAGGTACTGGTGGAGACGTGGCACGCGACGTACGATGCGGTTTTCGGGGCCGATATGGTGACGGAGATCACCGGGCGCTGGCATTCGCTGGATGCGCTGCGCGGCCAACTCAACAAGGCTGGTACGGCGTTTCTGGTCGCAGAGCGGGACGGAGCGCTTGTCGCCACGCTTTATGCCAGCCCCGGCTGCGACGGTGTCCTGATGCTCGAACGGCTCTATGTGTTGCCCGCGATGCAGGGGCACGGCGTCGGCCGCGCACTCTGGCGCGCCATGCTCGATCGGTTTGCCGGTGCGCGGAGCGTGCGGCTGGAGGTGCATCCTGCCAATGGGCCGGCCATTGCCTTCTATCGCCGGCTTGGATTTGTCGATGCGGGTAGCGGTACCGCCTGCGGCGGCGATCAGGACGCCGCAATCGACCATCTGATGATGGAAAATGCCCTTTAGATCAGCGCCGCCCGCGCCCGTTCTTCCAGCCGTCGTCCTCGGCGCAGGTGTAGCCCGCAAAACACTGCGGAGTGTCGCGCGTCGGCACCCAGATCGGCGTCAGCGACTGGCGCGGCAGGCAATAGCGCGCATCGGCCGCGACGCGGTCATAGCCGTAGCCCGACAGCATGCCGTCAAGCCCGTGCCGGGCCTGCCGGCCATAATGCAGCACCGCCGCGCCGCTCTGGCGCACGGTGGCCTGCACTTTGGCGCAGGTCGCGGTGGCCGTGTGCATCTGCGGCACCGGGGCGAGGGGGTTGGCGGCGATCGCCGGAGCACCCGCGAAAACGACCACAAGGGCAGCAATCGCGCCTGAAACATTCAAGGACATACGGATTCCTTCCTGAAGCAATGGGCTGTTCACGGTCTCACCACCGCTTCCAGACTTCGCCTTCGCGGCAGGTGTAGCCGGCGAAGCACTGCGGGTTGTCGCGAGTCGGAACATAGAGATTGACCGTCCCCTCCGAGGGCAGGCACCAGCGCTGGTCGCGCACGACGCGGTCATACGTTGTCGGGGTGAAGTTCATGACGAGGGCACCGGAGCGGGCGACGAGGCGCTGTACCTCGGCGCAGCTCATGCGGCTGGTCATCGGGCGGGCCTCGGCGGCGGCGAGGCCGGCGGCCAGAACGGCGACAACGGTGATGGTGCGGATCATCGGAACCTCGCGGGTGTGGCGCCCCGGCGACCAGTATGGCCTCGTTCGCGTCATTTTGCCAGCATCAGCATCCGGTTGACCGCTTCCGAGCCGCCGGCGACAAACCCCGGCGACAGCACCGAGGCGGCCCAGAGGCTGGAGGCAGCGACGTTGGCGAGTTCAAACTTGCCGCGCGGCACGGCATAGACTCCGGCGACGACCGGGATGACCGCGCGCACGGGGCCGAAGAAATGACCGATGAACACGGCCATCACGCCGTATTTGGCGAAGAAATTGCGCGAGGAAACGATCAGGCTGGGCCTTTGCCGGAACGGCCAGACGTGAAACGCGCGTTCGCCATAGATGACGCCGATCTGGTAGGAAATGGTGTAGCCGAGCACGCTGCCGACAACGCCGGCCAGCCACAGCGGCCAGAAACTCACCCCCGCTGCGCCGACCAGCGCACTGATTGAGACAAGGATCGCGGTGGCCGGCACCAGCAGTGACAGGAAGGCGAGCGATTCGAAAAAGGCGAGCAGGAACACCACCGGCGCCGCCCAGGCATGATTGGCCCGCACGAAATCAATCAGCGGCGAGAACAGGGCGGAGAGTTCCATCGGGGCAGGGTGCTTTCGTGGGTTGGCAGGCGGTCGTGCCATTGCGGCAGGGATTTGTGAAGTGCGATCTTGCTGCCCGGCGTGCCGGAATTGTGACTTGTCAGCCGCGAACGCGCGCCGCACCTTCCGGTCAACACAACAGGACACCGACAATGACCCAGAAGAACGCTCCGATCGATCTCTATTACTGGCCCACGCCGAACGGCTGGAAGCTCTCCATCGCGCTGGAGGAAATGGGGCTGGCTTATAGCGTCCATCTGATCAACATTTCCAAGGGGGACCAGTTCAAGCCGGAGTTTCTGGCGATCTCGCCCAACAACAAGATGCCGGCGATTGTCGATCCCGACGGGCCGGGCGGTGCGCCGATCGCGGTGTTCGAATCAGGAGCGATCCTCCAGTATCTCGGGCGCAAGACCGGGCAGTTCTATCCGGCCGACGAGCGGGCGCGGGTGGCGGTCGACCAGTGGCTGATGTGGCAGATGGGCGGCTTCGGCCCGATGCTGGGCCAGACGCATCATTTCCGCATCTATGCGCCGGAGAAGATCGCCTACGCCATCGACCGCTATACCAACGAGGCGCGGCGGCTCTACGGCGTGCTCGACCGGCAGCTTGCCACGAACGAGTACGTCGCCGGTGACTATTCGATCGCGGATATCGCGATCGTCAGCTGGGCGCGGCTGTGGGAGCGGCAGGGGCAGGACATTGCCGAGTTCCCGCATGTCAAACGCTGGCTGGACATGGTGCTCGCCCGTCCGGCGGTTCAGCGCGGGCTGGCTGTCAGCGCCGAGATGCGGGCGACGACCAACCACACCGACCCAAAGGTGCAGGCGCTGCTGTTCGGCAACACGCCGAAGGGGTGATCAGCGGCTCCAGACCTGCGTGCGGCAGATGATCGCCAGCGCGCAGCCTTCGACTTTCAGGCTGGCGCCCTGAAGCGACATCGAGGCGGCATAGGTCTTGCCGTCCTCGGGGTTGTAGATATCGCCCTTCCAGACATCGTTGCCCGCAGGCTTCATGCCCGACAGGATCGGGATGCCGACGATCCTGCGGCTGCGCTTGGCTGGATCGGCGTTGTTGCGGTCAGTCTTGGGATTGCCCGCGGCGTCATTCGGCTCGTTGAGCGCGGTGATCGTCGCGCACAGCGCCGCGCCGCAGTCGGCGATGCGCACGCGCGCCTTGCCGGTGTTCCATGTCCCGGTCACATCGGCCGCGCCGGCGGGCAGCGGTGCCAGCACGGCCACGGCCAGTATGGCGGCAGAAACGGTCTTCATCGCATTCTCCCCTGCCGGTCCTGCATCCCCCGACGATGACAGGCGTCTGATGGTTAAGAATGGTTATATCAAAACCGATCAAAGGCAAGGTAAATCCGGCGTTGAGAAAACCTTCCGTTATTGTTGATGCGCCGCGCGGAACGCACTGTATTTTCTAGATAATTCAGAACATCGCGGTAAACGCCGGGGTGGTGAAAGGCTTTGTTCGGATTTTGCCAAGGGGTTGGTAAGCACGTCGCTTAAGCCGGGATTCAGCCGCTGCCGTCACGATGATCGTCAATGGATGCAAACAAAAACAAGCGCATCCTTCGAGAATTCACAGGGCCGCGTTCAACAGCTTAGACAGTCTTCAGGGGAATGACATGACGGTTGATGCAATCAAGGCGACGTTGCTTCCGGAAGGAAAGACATTTTTCGACATGGGGCTGATGTACGCCGCCGGTCGTGAATGCGAATACGATCTGGTCGCAGCCCATTGCTGGTTCAACATCGCAGCGGCGCGGGGCGACCGCGAAGCAGCGATGCGCCGGTCGGAACTGGCCCAGCTGATGAGCATGGAAGAGGTCAGCACCGCCCAGCGTGCGGCGCGCGAGTGGCTCAACCTCCACTGATCCTTCAGGCGAAGGCCACGACAGGAGCGCAAGCGGGCAGTCCCTTGGGGAGGGGGCTGCCCGCTTGTCCGTCGGCGGCAACGGGGTGGATCTAGGGCGTATCCGGCTGCGGCGGATAGCGGTGGACCTGCCCGGTCCGGTCCATGAACAGCAGGCCGTCTGCGGCCGGGATGCCAGAGGCGACCGGGACCTTGCCGTGACCGCCGGGCAGATCGAGCACATACTGTGGCTGGGCAAGGCCCGACAGACGCCCGCGCAACGCGGCAACCAGCGCAAGACCCCGGTCCGGGGACAGGCGGAAGGCCGCCGTGCCGGGCGCAAGGTCGGGATGGTGCAGGTAATAGGGCTTGATGGAACGGGCGACAAACGCCCGCATCAGCGCGTCCAGCGCCTCGACGCTGTCATTGATCCCGGCGAGCAGTACTGACTGGCTGACGAGGCTGACGCCGGCATCGGCAAGGCGCGCGATGGCGGCACCCGCTTCTGCGGTGAATTCGCGGGCATGGTTGGCGTGGATGGCGACGAACACCGCCTTGCCGCCTGATTTTAGCGCCCGGACCAGCGCTGGCGTGATCCGTTCCGGGCTGACGACCGGCACGCGGGAATGCCAGCGCAGCACCCTGACATGGGGAATGGCGGCCAGCGCGCGGGTCACCGCCGCGATGCGCCGGGCCGACAGGATCAGCGGATCGCCGCCGGTCAGGATCACCTCGAAAATCTCCGGCCGGGCGGCAATATAGGCCACTGCAACCGCCAGTTCCGCCTCGCTCATCGTGCCGTCGCCTGCCGGGCCCACCATCTCGCGGCGGAAGCAGAACCGGCAGTACACCGGGCAGGTGTGGGTCAGCTTGAGCAGCACCCGGTCAGGATAGCGGTGGACCAGACCTGGCAGCGGGCTGTGGGCATGATCGCCGATCGGATCGGCGTTCTCCTCGGGGCGTGTCACCAGCTCGCCGGCACGCGGCAGGAATTGCAGGCCGATCGGGTCGGCTGCATCGGCGGGATCGATCAGCGCCGCCATGTCCGGCGTTACGGCAATCGCATAGCGGGCGGCGACTTTGGCCAGTGTGGCGCGGTCGCGTTGCGGCGCAAGGCCGGCGGCCAGCAGATCGTCAGGCGTGCGGAGCGTGCGCGTCATGCCGGCGGGGTCCACAGGACCTGGGCGATGTGGGTGGCGCCGCTCGCCAGCATGACCAGACGGTCGAAGCCGAGCGCTCCGCCCGAGGCCGGCGGCATGGCGGCGAGCGCGGCCAGAAAGTCCTCATCCAGCGGATAGCGTTCGCCGTAGATGCGGTGCTTTTCGGCCATGTCGGCCTCGAACCGCGCGCGCTGCTCGATCGGATCGGTCAGTTCGCCGAAGCAGTTGGCGAGTTCGACCCCGGCGACATAGAGTTCGAACCGTTCGGCGACGCGCGGATCGGACGGCTTTTTCCGCGCCAGCGCGGCCTCGCTCGCCGGATACTCGGTCAGGATGGTCGGCCGGTCGAAGCCCAGATGCGGCTCGATCCGGTCAGCGAAAAGCCGCGAGAACAGATCCGACCAGGTATCGTCCGCCGCCACCCTCAGCCCGAACGAGCGGGCCGCGGCAGCCAGCCCCTCCCGGTCCGTCTCCAGAATGCCGATATTGCAGTGCCGCCAGAACGCGGCTTCCAGCGTCAGCGTCTCGGGCTCGGCGAAGGGATCGCAGCAGCGCCCCTTCCAGACCAGACGGTCGGTCGCGGTGGTGACGGCGGCCAGCCGCAGCAGCGCGACGCAATCGGCCATGATCGCATCATAACCGGAGCGGGCGCGGTACCATTCCAGCATCGTGAACTCGGGCGCGTGCAGCGGACCGCCCTCGCGGTTGCGATAGACATGCGACAGCGTGAACAGCCGGGGTTCGCCGGCTGCCAGCACTTTCTTGCAGGCAAACTCGGGCGAGGTGTGCAGATAGCGCGGCAGCGGCCCTTCGCCGGCGCGGTCTTCCAGCGTGGCAAAGGCATGCAGGTGCGTCTCGTTGCCCGGCGAGACAACGAGCGCGCCGGGGTCGACCTCGATGAAATCGCGCGCCTCGAAATGGCTGCGGATCGCCGCCGCGATGCGGTTGCGGGCGATCAGGAACGGCCGCCGGTCAGCGTGGCGCGCGGGGTTCCACCAGGGGGAGGGGGCGTCGGTCATCGTCAAAAAGCCTGCGCGTCATGGCCGGGAGCGTCCCGGTCCTTTCCGCCTTTACACCAAGACGGCGCGGATTCCACCCGCGCGGGCTTTCCAAACGCGCCGCAATAGGGCAAAGGAGCGCCAAACAGAACGACAAGGACTATCCCCGTGAGAATTATCGCCAGCAACGTCCGCAAGGGCAACATCCTCGAACACGAGGGCCAGCTCTATGCCGTCATCACGGCGGAGAGTTTCTTCCCCGGCAAGGGCACGCCGACGACGCAGATCGACATGCGCCGCATCTCGGACGGCGTGAAGATCTCGCTGCGCTACAAGACGACCGAGCAGGTCGAGCGCGCCTTCGTCGAGGACAAGGACCACACCTTCCTCTACAAGGACGCCGACGGCTACATCTTCATGAATCAGGAAAGCTACGAGCAGGTCATCGTCTCCGACGACGTGATCGGCGACCAGTCGAAGTTCCTGCAGGAGAATATGAACTGCATCCTGTCGATGTTCGACGGCAAGGCGGTGGCGATCGAACTGCCGGCGCGCGTGACGCTTGAGATCGTCGAGACCGAGCCGGTGACCAAGGGCCAGACCGCGTCCTCGTCCTACAAGCCGGCGATCCTGACCAATGGCGCCCGCGTCATGGTGCCGCCGCATGTCTCGGCCGGCACGCGCATCGTGGTGCAGACCGCCGACGGCGCCTATGTCGAGCGCGCCAAGGACTGACGTTTCGCCGCGTCCAATCAAGACGAATCGGCCCGGTCCCCGTATGGTGGCCGGGTTTTTCGTTCTGAGGAGGGCGTGATGAGTGACAAGAGCCAGTTCGACAAGGGGCTGACGGTGCGGCGCGAGGTGCTGGGGGCCGAGTATGTCGACGGCTCGCTGGCGAAAGCCGACGATTTCATGATGGCGTTTCAGGAGATCACCACCGAATGGTGCTGGGGCTA
>CALCZO010000293.1 GCA_937903315.1 uncultured Alphaproteobacteria bacterium | reverse complement strand
TCCACTCGCTCAACCTGTCGATGTTCGAACTGGCCAAGGGCTATTCGACCCGCGGAATGGGCGCCTATTCGGAGATGCAGCAGCGCGAGTTCGCCGCAGCCGATATCGGCTTCACCGCAGTCCGTCACCAGCGCGAGGTCGGCACCGGCTATTTCGACGCCGTTGCCATGGCGATCTCGCAGGGCAAGTCCTCGACCACCGCGCTCGAAGGCTCGACCGAGACCGAGCAGTTCACCGGCAAGGCTGCCGCCGAGTGAGCTCCTGTGGTTCATCCCGGCGCAAGCGCCGGGGTTGACCGCCCGGGCTGCCGGGTCTTTCCGGCGATTGTTCTGGCCGCGCTCCCTCACCGGGGCGCGGCCTTTTCATGCCGGCATGCCGCCCGCCGCCTCGCGCCAGGGCAGGAAGGTCTGGCGTGCCGCACCGACTGAGTCGAGAATGAACTCAGCCACAGCCCGGACACGGGCGAGCGAACGCGTGTCGTCATGGGTCAGCAGCCAGTAGGTGCGCTCGATCGCCACATCAGGCAGCACGCGGACAAGCGCCTCGTCGGTGCAGGCATGATAATCATGCAGGATGCCGACCCCGGCCCCGGCACGGACCGCCTCGATCTGGCCGAGAACGCCGGCACATTCGAAACGGCGATAGGATGGGCCGAAGCCTTCGGGAAAATAGTTGAGGCTGGCGGTGAACTGCATGTCCTGCACATAGGTGACCAGACTGTGCCGGCCCAGCGCCTCGCGATCGGGCGGCGCGCCATGACGGGTCACATAGTCGCGCGAGGCATAGAAACTCAGCGAATAATCGGTCAGCTTGCGGATATGCAGCCGACCCTCCTCGGGCCGGTCGATGACGATGGCGATATCAGCCTCGCGCTTGGAGAGCGAGAAGGTGCGCGGCAGCGGCACCAGCTGGACGGTGAGGCGCGGATGGCGCGCCATCAACTGTCCGAGCCGGCTGGACAGGAACAGCGTTCCGAACCCGTCCGGCGCGCCGATCCGGACGGTGCCCGCGACCTCGACATCCGTATCCGAAAGATCAGCCTGCGCCCGCAGCATCTCGGCCTCGACCCGTTCGGCCGCGATCAGGAACCGCTCGCCCGCCGGGGTCAGCACGCAGCCGTTGGTGCGCCGCTCGAACAGACGGGTCCCAAGTGCGGCTTCCAGCGCACCGATCCGGCGGCCGATGGTGGCGTGATCAAGCCGGAGCTGGCGTGCGGCAGCCAGAAACTGGCCGGCGCGGGCCACAGCGAGAAAGATGCGGGCATGATCCCAGTCCATGAATGATACCGTTTTTCCGCACAACAGATGCGCGATTTTGGCGATTGCTGTGTGAATAAGCAAGTCATAGAACGATCCAAACTCTGGAGGAAACCATGATCGACTACGGACACTTCATCGGCGGCAAGCATGTTCCGGGGACATCGGGCCGCTATGCCGACGTCTTCCAGCCGATGGACGGCTCGGTTCGCGGACGCGTGGCGCTGGCGACCAAGGCCGAACTCGACGCGGCGGTCGAAAACGCCAAGGCAGCACAACCGGCATGGGCAGCAGTCAACCCGCAGCGCCGCGCGCGTGTTCTGATGAAGTTCGTCGAACTGATCGCCCGCGACAACGACAAGCTGGCCGATTGCCTCGCCCGCGAGCATGGCAAGACGATTCCCGACGCCAAGGGCGATATCCAGCGCGGCGTCGAGGTGGTCGAGATGAGCTTCGGCGCACCGATGCTGCTGAAGGGCGAATTCACAGAAGGCGCCGGCCCCGGCATCGATCTTTATTCAATGCGCCAGCCGCTCGGCGTGGTGGCCGGAATCACGCCGTTCAACTTCCCCGCCATGATCCCGCTGTGGAAGATCGCCCCGGCGATCGCCTGCGGCAACGCGATGATCCTCAAGCCCTCCGAGCGTGACCCGGGCGTGCCGATGATGTTCGCCGAACTCGCCATCGAGGCCGGCCTGCCGCCGGGCATTCTCAATGTCGTCAACGGCGACAAGACCAGCGTCGACGCGATCCTCGACAACGACGACATCAAGGCCGTCGGCTTTGTCGGCTCGACCCCGATCGCCGAGTACATCTATTCGCGCGGCTGTGCCAACGGCAAGCGCGTGCAGTGCTTCGGCGGTGCCAAGAACCACATGGTCGTCATGCCGGATGCGGATATGGATCAGGTGGTCGATGCCCTGATCGGCGCCGGCTACGGCGCGGCGGGCGAGCGCTGCATGGCGATTTCCGTTGCGGTTCCGGTGGGCCAGAAGACGGCGGACGAGCTGGTGCGCCGGCTCATTCCGCGCGTGGAATCGCTCAAGGTCGGTCCATCCACCGATGCCAGCGCCGATTTCGGCCCGCTGGTGACCGCCGCCCATCGCGACAAGGTCAAGGGCTATATCGACACCGGCGTTGCCGAAGGGGCCAAGCTGGTGGTCGATGGCCGCGGCTTCACGATGCAGGGCTACGAGAAGGGGTTCTATCTCGGCGGCAGCCTGTTCGACCACGTCACGCCGGATATGCGCATCTACAAGGAAGAGATCTTCGGACCCGTCCTGTCGGTGGCGCGCGCCAACGACTATGCCGCCGCGATCAAGATGGTCAACGACCATGAATACGGCAACGGCACCGCGATCTACACCCGCGACGGCGATGCCGCCCGCGACTTTGCCGCCAAGGTCAATGTCGGCATGGTCGGGATCAACTTCCCCATTCCGGTGCCGCTCGCCTATTACACCTTCGGCGGCTGGAAGCGCTCGGTCTTCGGCGACCTCAACCAGCACGGGGCCGATGCCTTCCGCTTCTACACCAAGACCAAGACGGTGACCTCGCGCTGGCCGTCGGGCATCAAGGACGGTGCGAATTTCGTCATCCCGACGATGCAGTAAGAACGCGACAGGAGGGGGGCGCTTGTCTATGATCACATCCTGCCTGTTCCCGGCAGCACCGGCGATCGGCCGGTCAGGAGGATCATGAGCGCCCTTTTTCTCGCCCCTTTCGTCATCGCCGATCGTTTGCCGCAACTCTGGTTCGAGGCGCTGCATCCAAACCCGATGGTCAGTGACGAAAGCCAGCTGATCGTGACCGAAAAGGTCGCGGCCTTCGGCGAAGGCATTGTGGCGGCGCAGATCAAGGCATTGTCGATGCCGCTCGACATCTCGCTTGCGATGATGAAGGGCGCCTCGCCGATGACGGCCGTGATGCGGGCGCAGCGCGGCGTGGCCGAGGCGGCGATGCGCCCGGTCGAGAAGCGGGTGCGACACAATGCGGCGCGGCTGGTCCGGAAGCTGCGTCAAAAGTCGCGCTCGACAAGAGGCTGAGCGGGGGCAAACCCTCGTTCATGCCGACAACAGGCCAGAACAGGGTAGGAAGCATGTCTTTTGCGCTCAATGACGACCAGATCGCCATCCGCGACATGGCGCGCAGCTTTGCCGACGAGAAGATTGCCCCCCATGCGCTGCAATGGGACGAGGACAAGCATTTTCCGGTCGATGTCATCAAGGAGGCCGCCGGCCTCGGCATGGCCGGCATCTATGTGCGCGAGGATGTCGGCGGCTCCGGCCTGACGCGTCTCGACGCGGCGCTGATCATGGAAGCGCTGGCCACCGGCTGCCCCGCCGTGTCGGCCTACATATCGATCCACAACATGGTGTCGT
>CALCZO010000292.1 GCA_937903315.1 uncultured Alphaproteobacteria bacterium | reverse complement strand
CCGCGCTATGTCGAGGCCGATCCGTTCGAGGGCGGCAAGCAGGCGGTGGCCGAAGCCTGGCGCAACCTGACCGCGACCGGCGCGACCCCGATCGCGCTGACCGACAACCTCAACTTCGGCAACCCGGAAAAGCCGGAAATCATGGGCCAGTTCGCGCTGGCGATCCGCGGCATCGGCGAGGCCGCGCGCGTGCTCGACTTCCCCGTCGTGTCCGGCAATGTGTCCCTCTATAATGAGACGCAGGGGCGCGCCATCCTGCCGACCCCGACCATCGGCGGCGTCGGACTGATCGCCGACGTGGCCAGCGCAGCCTCGATAGCCTTCCGCGCTCCGGGCGAAACGGTGATTCTCATCGGTGAGACGACCGGATGGCTGGCGGCGTCCGCCTATCTGGCGACCATTCTCAAGCGTGAAGAGGGTGCGCCGCCCCCGGTCGACCTGATGGTGGAAAAGCGCAACGGCGATGTCGTCCGCTCGGCAATCCTCGCCGGAGCCGTGACCGCCGCCCATGATCTGTCCGATGGCGGTCTTGCCGTCACGCTGGCCGAAATGGCGATGGCCGGCGGGATCGGCGCGACCATCGACAGCCTGCCGGCCGGCATTCCGGCTGTTGCCGCGCTGTTTGGCGAGGATCAGGCCCGCTATTGCATCACGGTCCCGGCCGATGCCGCACCGGCGCTGCTGGCCACAGCGGCGAAAGCCGGCGTTCCGGCACTTGTGATCGGCACCACGGGGGGAAGTTCATTGACCCTGCCAGGCCTCGGGCCGATAGATATTGCAGTGCTCAAGAGAGCCCACGACTCGTGGCTGCCATCCTACATGGCAGGCGGACACTAGGGATCATCCCCATGCGCCTGTTTGAAGTGAAAAGCCTCGGAGGAGTGAATTTCGTGCGGCCGGACCGGGTGATTGCCATCCAGACCGGCCCCACCGGCGCCTGCGTCATCGTGATGGAGGGCGGCGCCACCGTGCAATCATCGGAGAGGACCGTCGACGTGGCCCTGCGGATGCAGGCCATGCTCGATCAGAAGGCAGGATAGGGACCATGGCGATGCAGGCGAAGGAGATCGAGGCAATGATCCGGGAGGCTTTCCCGGATGCGGCCATCGAGATCAAGGATCTGGCCGGCGACGGCGACCATTACGCGGCAACCATCGTTTCCCCGGCCTTTGCCGGCAAGACGCGCGTCGCCCAGCACCAGATGGTCTATGCTGCGCTCAAGGGCCGGATGGGCGGCGAATTGCACGCCCTCGCCCTGACCACGCGGGCGTCGTGAGGCCGGTGCGGCGATGACCGGCGATCAGGCCCACCGGGCGGCGGCGCTCCTGCTGGATCACTGGTGCAACGCCAGCCGGCTGGCCGGTCTGCCCGATGACCTGCGTCCGGCGACGCGCGCGGAGGGCTACGCGATCCAGTCGGCGGCTGTGCCCCTGCAGGGCAGTACGACGTTCGGCTGGAAGATCGCGGCAACCAGTCTTGCCGGCCAGCGCCATATCAATGTCGATGGACCGCTCGCCGGCCGGCTGTTTGCCGATCGTGTCATGCCCGAAGGATCGACGATCCCCCTGGCCGGCAACGCCATGCGGGTGGCGGAACTGGAATTTGCCTATCGTATGGCCCGCGATCTGCCGCCCCGGGCCGCTCCCTATAGCCGCAGCGAGGTGATGGCTGCCGTGGGCGATCTGCACCCGGCCATCGAGATCCCCGATTCGCGCTATCGCGATTTCACCATCGTCGCCGCACCGCAGCTGATCGCCGATCAGGCCTGTGCCCATCTGTTCATGCTCGGCCCGCGCGTGACGGCCGACTGGCGGGCGCATGATCTGGCCGTCTGGCCGATTGCGGCAACCGTCAATGGGTCAGCCCGGCACGAGGGCATCGGGTCCAATGCGCTCGGCGGCCCTGAACTGGCGCTGACCTGGCTCGCCAACGAGCTTTCGGACCACGGCATCGGCCTGCGTGCCGGCGATGTCGTCACCACCGGCACCTGCGTCACCCCTGTTGCCATTGCGCCCGGCGATGCGCTGCATGCCGACTTCGGCGCTTTTGGTGCAATGTCCGCCCGATTCGTCTGACTGCGGCCAGCCCCTACCCAAGCCGCAATCCAGCCGCTATATCTTGACGATACCGGACCTTGACCCCGGCAGGGAGAGTGACATGAGCGACGTGAAGGCCCGCATCGATGCGGAAGTGAACTCCAATGACGTGGTGCTGTTCATGAAGGGCACCCCGCAGTTCCCGATGTGCGGGTTCTCCGGGCAGGTGGTGCAGATTCTCGATTACCTCGGCGTGCCCTACAAGGGCATCAACGTGCTGGAGGACGGCGCGATCCGCGAGGGCATCAAGAGCTACTCCAACTGGCCGACCATTCCCCAGCTCTACGTCAAGGGCGAGTTCGTCGGCGGCTGCGACATCACCCGCGAGATGTTCCAGGCAGGCGAACTTCAGGAAATGCTGAAGGACAAGGGCATCGGACCGGCGGCCTGACAGGGGCTTGACCGGAGGGCGCGGACGGCAACTGATTCGCGTCCACCCGCTGCGTGATCGCGTCGCGGCCCACCTGTTGCATCCGCAACTGGTCTGTTTGGGTAACGCACTGTTAACGTTTGCCGTTTTTCAGCGCTACGAAGGCTGCCTACGGGCAGGCAAGACGGCTCAGGCCCGCCTTGATTCGCCTGATTTTGTCGAATTTCTGCAATTTGTGTCATTTTGGCACTTCGATATGGACCGGAAAGCGGCTAGGGTTTTGCCGTGCTTCATCTGGGTGGCACGGTGCGGACTGGGCAGTTCCTCTGCACCTCAGCAGAACGAGGATTTTGATATGAAGAAGTTTGCGATGGTTGCGGTTGCTCTCCTGGTTGCGGTGAGCGTTTCCGCGTGCGGCACGATGGGTAAGGGCAAGGGCAAGGGCAAGGCCCCGGCCGTTGTCGTGACCAAGGGCTAATCAGCCCTTCGATTCGACGGGGGCGAGCGGCCGTTGGTGACCGCCGCCCCCGTCTGTTTTTTCAGACCTGATTCGGCCTTCGCCGTTCGGGCAAGTTTGTTTTGCGTTCAGGATTTCAGCGGCAGGGCATGATGCCGACCGGACTTGTCCGGCTGGTCCATCTGTCTTGCAAGTTTCGAGCGGAGCGGGAGATGCCTGTGGCATTGTCATCCGTCCCGCGACCAGAACGGACGATCCGATCATGATGATTTCCCTTTTCGCTCGCCTCAGATCCGGCCTGCGTCTGGCTGTTCTGTGCGCCTGCGCGACGGTGCTCGCCGCCTGCGCCACGCCGGTCGATCAGGAGCAGCGGGCCAAGACCTATGCCGCCGACAAGGCGACCGCCACCGGCCCCGCCGCCAGCCGTCGCGGGGCGACCCATTACGTTGAATTCAGGGCGCGGTTCGCGCTCAGCTATGGCCACACGTTCCTTGTCCACGGCCGTCTCGGTCCGGGCAACCGGCTGGCAACCAAGGCGGTTGCGGGCCTGCACCCGGCTGGCGACGATCCGTCGAACTGGGTGCTCGGCCATTTCGTGCCCGTCAAGTCGGAAACCGGCGCCAGCGACGGCGACACCGAGGACGAATACGTCTCGGCGCGCTACCGCGTCTATCTGACGTCGGAACAATACGCCAAGGTCTCGGCCTATATCCGCAACCTTCAGGCCAGTTCGCCGACCTGGCACGCGGTCTGGTACAACTGCAACGCCTTCGTCGGCGATGTCGCCGGGTTCATGGGCCTGAGTGCGCCGTCCTCGCTCGACCTGCCGGTCGACTACATCAACGGCCTGCGGCGTCTCAACGGTGGCCGGAGCCGGGTCGACCTGCCGGGCGGCTGAACCGCCGGCGGCGCGGTGTTGTCCACATCCTCAAGGGGACGGCGGCGCACAGCCCCGTCCCCTTTCGTTTGGCCTCAGCCCCGGTCCGTACTATCGCATGAAAGACGAGGCTGCGCCGGGGCGGCGCTGCCCGTGCCAGAAGCCGGAGACCAGCGCCGTGCCATTGTCCACCACCCGTCGCCGGTTCGTTTTTCTGGGCGGATACTATCCGCAGGGCGCAACCGAGATTCATCACCGGTTCCAGCGTGGCCTCGGCCATTTTGCCCGCACGTGGGGGCTGACCGCGACCGCATCGGGGTATGACGCTCCTGCCACCCGCTGGCAGGTCGACGCCGCCGGTGCCGGCTGGTGTCAGCAAACCGAGGTGCTCCTGTTCGACTGGGAGGATCTGATCCTTGCCGACCGCGCCCGCGGCTGGCCCGAACGGCTCGCCTCCGGGCTGACGACCTTTGCCGACATTGTCCTGAGCGGCACCGCCTTCCGTTATGCCCGCGCGTCATGGCGCTATCTGCTGTTCTTTCTCTATCCGTTCGTGCTGCTGTTCGCGCTGCTGGCGGCCGGTTGGCTTGCTGCCGGCATCATCCCGATCGGCCCGTCGACGCGGATTGTGCTCGGCCTTGCGCTCGGCGCCGGCTTTGTCGTCGCGCTCGACCGGATGCTGCACATCGGTCACCTGATCGACGACTGGATCTATGCCCGGACATTGATGCGGGGAACCGACGCCAACGCCGATGCGCGGCTGGCGGCACTGGCAACGACGCTCGGCGCAGGCGAGGGCGAGATTGTCATCTTCGGCCACAGCCTCGGCGCGGTCCATGGCGCGGTGCTGATCGACGCAATGATCGCCGCCGATCCCGGCGGCCCGCCCATTCGCTTTGCCACGGCCGGGTCGTCGATCCTCAAGATCGGCCTGCACCCGGCAGCCACCCGTCTTCGTGCCGTGATCGGGCGCATTGCACAGAGCCCGCGCGTTCTCTGGGTCGATTTCCAGGCCCACAACGACGCGATGAACTTCTACAAGGCCGAACCGGTGGCAAGCCTTGGGCTGACGGGACGGCCGGCGGACATCCGGCCCGTGCGCTTCAGTGCGATGCTGTCGCCCGAGCGCTACCGCCGCATCCGGCGCAACTTCTTCCGCCTGCACAGCCAGTTCATTTCGGCCAACGACCGGCGCGGGCGCTATGACTTCTTCATGCTCGCCTGCGGTCCGTTCCGGCTGGAGCAACTGGCCGCCAGCCAGTCCGGCGCGATGGACTGGATCGATGCCGACGGTGGCCTGACGCCGGCCGGCGCAGCGCAACACGAGACGAAAGGACCCCGGACGCCATGACAGACTGGCTGACACCGATGATCGCCAAGATCGCCTTCGTGGCGATAGCGGCCGGCTGGTATGCGATGCGCATTCCCCATGTCCGCAAATCGCGCCGCACCGGCATCGCCCATGATGCGATGGACAGCCGCGAACGGCTGCGGCTGGCGATCTCGCTGACCGGACTCGGAATCATTCCGCTGGTCTATATCGCGATTGGCGAACCGGCCTTTGGCCGCCGGTCGTTTCATTCTGGCGTGGCGCTGGCCGGGATCGCGGTGGCCATCGCCGCGCTGGTGATGTTCCGGCTGACTCACAAGGTGCTTGGTCGCAACTGGTCGGTCAGCCTGCAGATGCGGCAGGATCACAAGCTGATCACCCACGGTGTCTACGCCCGCATCCGCCACCCGATGTATACGGCGTTCTGGCTCTGGGCGATCGCGCAGGCGCTTCTGCTGCCCAACTGGATCGCCGGCCTGTCCGGCCTTATCGGCTTCGGCACGCTGTACCTGCTGCGCGTCGGCCCCGAGGAAGCGATGATGGAACGCCAGTTTGGCCAGGAATATCGCGATTACATGGCGCGCACCGGCCGGCTGTGGCCGAAAGTCTGACACGTCCCGGACGCAGAAAAAAACGGGGGCCAGCCCTGCGGCCAGCCCCCGTCGATGTCGGTATCGGACGGATCAGACGCCCTGAAGCTGCTTCATCCGGGCGTTGCACTGGCTGTAATAGCCGCCGCCCTTCTGGATCCAGTTGAGGCCGCCGTTGCCGGCGCCACCCGAGGCCTTGTTGGCCTTGTACTGGTCGAGACAGGTGTTCATGCGCTGCTTGGACGCCTTTTCAGCCGCGTACTTCTTGTCGATCGCGCGCGGGAACACGGCACCGGCCGGGGCGGCGGGAATCGCGACGCGTGCCGCCGGAGCGGCAGCAGCCGGCTGCGCCTTCGGCGCGGCGGCGGCCGGGGCAGCAGCGGCGGGAGCCGCGCTGTCACCGCACTGGCTCTTGCGGAAATCGTTCCACGACTGCCCGCCGAGCGAATTGGCCGCCTTGGCCGCGTTGTACTTGGCGCTGCATTCCTGCATCGTCAGCGCGCTGGCCGGCGCGGAATAGAGCGAGCCGGCAAGGGCGAGGACGCCGGCGGCAAGGGCAAATTTCACAGTCTTCATCGTCATGTCTCCCGAGGGGGGTTACGCCCCAAAACCGGTCACCGACCGCCGGGCATGGCAACGCCCGGTCGATCCTAACCTCGCCCGGGACGCTATACGCTGTCGGATGAACCGGCAATGACCAGTTTAATGAGCCGTTAACGCCGCCCGAGGCGGCCATAGACCTGCGCCTGCTGCGACACCTGCACGATGTTCACCGGGCCGTTCTGGTAGGCGGCGACGTAGCTTGTCTCGCCGCCCTGCACGACGACCGAGCGGTTGATTCGCCCGGTCTGGGTCAGGCTGGCCGAGCTGTCCTCGCCGATCTGCGTCAGCGCTGCGTCGTTAACGCGGCCGGTCTGGGTGATGCCCGCCCGGTTGACCATGCCGATCTGGGTCAGATCCGCCATGTTGCGCCGGCCACGCTGGCGCACGGTCGCGACGTTCTTGAGACCGACCTGCCGCAACCGGACCCGGTTGATGTCGGCGTTCTGGTCAATGTCGGCGACATTGAGGAAGTTCTTCTGCGTCAGCACGATCACATCCCGTGTCTGGGCCGCAGCGGGAGCAGCCGCAAGGATGGTGGCGGCAACAAGCAGGGAAGCGGAAAAGCGCATGGCAGCCTCGTGTTTCAGCAACAACGGCAAGGAACGCCGGCCCGGACGGGCCGGCGCGCAACCCGCCTCAGCGGCGGCGCAGACGCGACTGGGTCGCGGTGAAGACGTTGACGCC
>CALCZO010000291.1 GCA_937903315.1 uncultured Alphaproteobacteria bacterium | reverse complement strand
GGCTGCACCGAGCAGACGGTGAGCCGGGCGATGCCGCTGCTGTCGCTGAGCCGGCTGCGGCAGGCGGCAGGGGCGACGCTGCCGCTGCCGGCCGATCTTGACGGCACCATCCGGGGGGCGATCGACCGTATCCTTGCCCGTCAGTCGTCGTCCGGCGGGTTCGGTCTGTGGTCGGCGGACGGGGCGGAGGACATGTGGCTTGATGCCTTCGTCGGCGATTTCCTGACACGGGCGCGCGAGCGCAATTTCGATGTGCCGCAGAAGGCGTTCGATCTCGTGCTTGACCGGATGCGCAACTTTGTCGCCAACGCGTCGGAGGTGCGCGAGGGGGGCAGCGATCTGGCCTACGCCGCTTATGTGCTGGCGCGCAACGGCCGGCCGGTGATGAACGATCTGAGGTATCTCGCCGATACGAAGATCGCCGAGTTCAAGACCCCGCTGGCGCAGGCACAACTGGCGGCAGCGCTCGGTCTGCTGGGGGATCGCGGGCGCGCAACGGCGGTGTTCCGCACGGCGCTCGAGACGCTCGACGGCGAGACGGTGAAGCTGGTCTCGCGGGCCGACTACGGCTCGAAACTGCGCGATGGCGCCGGCCTGCTGGCGCTGGCGGCTGAGGCGGGTGCCGGCGGCGGCATCGTCCAGAAGGCGGCGGCGGTGGTGTCCGAAGCGCGCGGGGCAACGCGGTTCACCTCGACCCAGGAGAACGCCTGGATGGTGATGGCGGCCGAGGCGATGGCCAGCGAGGCGCAGGGCCAGTCGCTCACCCTCAACGGAACGGCGCACCGCGGACCGTTCTACCGCGCCTATCTCGGGACGCGGCTGGACGGCGCGCCGGTGACGCTGGCCAACACCGGTGCCGCGCCGGTTCAGCTCGTTGTCACCGCGTCTGGTCATCCGATGGCACCGGAGCCGGCGCTGAATGCCGGATTCGGCCTGGAGCGGACGTTCCACAAACTTGACGGAACGAAGCTCGACAGCCTTACCGTGCGCCAGAACGATCGGGTCGTCGTGGTGCTCAAGGTCACCGAACCAGAAGCGAAGTTCGGCCGTCTGGTGCTGACCGATCTGTTGCCGGCCGGGTTCGAGATCGACAATCCCGCGCTGGTCGACAGCGGCGGGCTGGAGGGCTTCTCATGGCTCAAGCGGGAGATCGAACCGGAGAACACCGAATTCCGCGATGACCGGTTCGTCGCCGCTTTCACCCGTAACGGCAGCGGCAAGGCCGAATATCAGGTGGCCTATGTCGTCCGTGCCGTCTCGCCGGGCACCTATGCGTTGCCGGCGGCGGTGATCGAGGACATGTACAGGCCCGAGCGCTATGGCCGGACCGGCCATGGCACGCTGACGGTGACCGCGCGCTGAGGCCGGGCAATGAGCGGGCGGCGTCTTCTTGCCGGTCTGGCCGCGCTCTGTCTCGTCTCGGCGGGCTTTGGCCTTGTCGGCTGGGTGACGGCGCTCGGCCCGCTCGACCTCAGACGCACCGAGGAAGGCTCGCCGCTGGCGGTGGATCGCGACGGGCGGCTGCTGCGCGCGTTCACCACTGCCGATGGCCGCTGGAAGCTGCCTGTCACGGTCGATGAGGTTGATCCGCGCTTTGTCGCCCTGCTGACCGCGTACGAAGACCGGCGGTTCCATGCGCATGGCGGGGTCGATCCACGGGCCATTGCGCGGGCAGCCTGGCAGGGGGCGCAAGCAGGGCGGATCGTGTCGGGTGCCTCGACGCTGACGATGCAGGTCGCCCGGCTGCTCGAGCCGCGCGAGGAGCGCTCGTTCGGCGCCAAGCTGCGCCAGATGGTGCGGGCCGTGCAACTGGAACAGAGCCATCCGAAGGCGCGCATCCTCGATTTCTACCTGACGCTGGCGCCCTATGGCGGTAACCTCGAAGGCATCCGGGCGGCCTCGCTGGCCTATTTCGGCAAGGAACCGCGTCGCCTGACGCACGGCGAGGCGGCGCTGCTGGTGGCACTGCCGCAGGCGCCGGAATCGCGCCGCCCCGATCGTTTCCACGAAACGGCACGGCGGGCGCGGGACCGGGTTCTGACGCTGGCGGTCGCGCGCGGCGTCCTCAGCGTGGCCGAGGCGGATGCCGCGCGCCGCGAGCCGGTGCCGGCGGCGCGCAAGCTGTTTCCGATGGTGGCTCCGCATCTGGCCGAGCGGGTGGTCCGGTCGCGCCCCGAGGAGCGGGTGCATCGCCTGACGGTGGATTTCCGGCTGCAGAGTGCGCTGGAAGCTCTGGCGCGCGAGCGGTCGGCCACCCTTGGGCCGCAGACCGCGCTGGCGATGATCGCGGTCGACAACGCGACCGGAGAGGTGCGCGCCTCGGTTGGCGGGGCCGATCTGTTCGATGCCGCCCGGGCGGGCGCGATGGATCTGACCGAACGCGTGCGTTCGCCCGGCTCGGCGCTGAAACCGTTCATCTATGCGCTGGCGTTCGAGGCGGGGATTGCCCATCCCGAAACCATCCTTGAAGACCGGCCCTCGCGCTTTGCCGCCTATTCGCCGGAGAATTTCGACCTGACCTATCAGGGCAGTGTCACGGCACGGCTGGCGCTGCAACACTCGCTCAATGTGCCGGCGGTCGATCTACTGTCCGAGGTCGGTGTGTTCCGCTTCATTGCCCGGCTCAGGGCCGCCGGTGCCGAGATCGCGCTGCCGGGCGAGGCAACGCCGGGCCTGGCCGCCGCGCTCGGTGGTCTCGGCATCCGGCTGACCGATCTTGCCCGGCTGTTCGGCGGGCTGGCGCGTGGCGGGGCAACGCTGCCGCTCGCTGTCCGGGCCGATGCTCCGGTTCTGACCGGAATGGAACGGCGGCTGACGACGCCGGTTGCCGCGTTCTATGTCGCCGATATCCTGCGCGGCACACCGCCTCCGGTGCATGGCCTTCCCGGTCAGATCGCCTACAAGACCGGCACCTCCTACGGCTATCGCGACGCGTGGGCGGTGGGGTTCGACCGGGCGACGACGATTGCGGTCTGGGTCGGCCGGCCGGATGGCGCGCCGGTGCCGGGGCTGACCGGGCGCACCGCCGCCGCGCCGATCCTGTTCGATGCCTTCGCCCGGCGCGGCGGAGAGATGCTGGCGCCACGCCGGCCCGCCAATACACTGGTGGCGACAACTGCGACCCTGCCGCCGCCGCTCCGGCATCTGCGCAGGGATGCGCCCAAGACACTGGCGGCAGCGCTGTCGCCGTCGCTGACCATCGCCTATCCGCCGGACGGCGCCCGGATCGACCTGGGGCTGAGCGGTGGCGAGGCCTCTGAATTGATCCTCAAGGCCAGCGGCGGGACAATGCCGCTCAACTGGCTGGTCAACGGTGCGCCGGTGCGGCAGGGCGAGTTCCGCCGGCAGGCGAGCTGGGTGCCGGATGGGGCGGGGTTCGTCCGCGTCACGGTGATGGATGCGCGCGGGGCGATGGCAAGCGTTTCGGTGCGGATCGAGTAGCGCCGTGCGCCGGGCCGGGGGTGGTGTCACTTTCCATTTCAGTTGCCAAAGTTAGGCCTTGTTCCGGTTGGCAGAATGGTTCAATGAAGTCATCATACAACAGTGCCGGAATGGCGGGTCATGGCGGCAGGATGGCCGTGTCCTGCGCCGGGAACGATACGAGCGCATGAAGTCGCCGAGCGGGTGAGCGGCCATCCGGTCCGGCGGCGAAGGGGGTGATATGGTGCGGGTGCTGCTGGCCGCAGTGCTGCTGGCGGGGTGGGTCTCTGGCGCGGCGTCCGAACCGGTGCGGATCGGACTCGTCCTGACGCTCAGCGGTCCGTCCGCAGCGTTCGGTCGTCATGCCCGTGACGGATTCATGCTGGCGGTCAAGCAGCTTGGCGGCGGTCTCGGACCGGACGGCGCGACGATCACGCTGATCGACGACGAGCGGGATGTGGTGCGCGTGACCGCCGAGGTTGATGTGTTTGTCAAACGCGACAAGCCGCAGGTGCTGGTCGGCCCGCTGTTCTCCGATCTGATGCCGGCAATGCTGAAGGCAACGGAAGGGACCGGCGCGATCCTGCTCAGCCCTAATGAAGGCCCCGCGTTGCTGGCCGGCAAGCGCTGCCGCGCTGATGTATTCGTGCTCTCCCAGCAGGATGAGCAGCCGATCGAAGTGCTGGCCCGCTATGCCGAGGAGCGCAATCTCAAGCGGGCGATCATTGTCGCCACCGCCGGCGAGGAGGCCGAGAGCGCGGCCACCGCGTTCAAGCGCGCCTTCAAGGGCGAGGTGGCCGATCGGCTGACGATCGACACGCTGGCCGAAGACTATGCCGATGCGATCAACCGCATCGACCTGCTGCGGCCACAGGTGGTGTTTCTCCATCTGGGCAGCGCGGCCGGTCAGCGGTTCATGCGCCAGTTCCGGGCATCCGGCGCGTCGCAGGGACTGCTGTTGCTCGGCTCGTCCGGGTTTGATGTGCCCGATCTGGAAGATCTCAAGGGCGCGGCCGTCGATGTCTACACGGCCGGCAACTGGGCGCAGGATCTGCAGACGCCGGAAAATGTCGCATTTGTTGCGGCGTTCGAGGCTGAATACGGCTATCGGCCCGGCGCGCTGGCGATGCACGGGTTCGATGCCGCCAACCTGATCGATCGCGCGCTCAACCTGACCGGCGGAGCCGGCGGCGACAAGGCCGTGCTGGCAGAGGCGATGAAGCAGGCCGACATCGAATCGCCGCGCGGCCGATTCGTCTTCGCCAACAACAATTTCCCGGTGCAGGATCTTTATGTGACGCGCGTGGTCCAGCGCGCCGATGGCAGCCTGGCCACCGAAGTCGTCAAGCAGATGTTCGCCCAGTATGGCGACCATTACGCATCCGAATGTCCGCTGAAATAACCGATACCCAAGGAGTGAGGGAATGAGCGCAGCGTTGAAGGTGGCAATTGTCACAGGGGCCGGGTCGGGCGTCGGCAAGGCGTCGAGCATCGCACTGGCCAAAGAGGGATTTGCCATCGTCCTGGCGGGCCGCCGCGCCGCGCAGCTCGATGAAGTGGCCGGTCTCATCACCGCTGCGGGCGGCAAGGCCAAGGCCGTTGTCACCGATGTGACCGACGAGGCGTCGGTCGCCAACCTGTTCGCCGAGGCGGTCAAGGCGTTCGGGCGCGTCGATGTGGTGTTCAACAACGCCGGCATGGGCGGCGGCGGTCCGATCGAGGACATCAGCCTCGCCGATTGGAAGAAGGTCGTCGATACCAACCTGACCGGACCGTTCCTGTGCACGCGCGAGGCGGTGCGGGTGATGAAGGCGCAGGTGCCGCAGGGCGGGCGGATCATCAACAACGGTTCGATCTCGGCCTATGCGCCGCGGCCCAATTCCGCGCCCTACACGGCGACCAAGCATGCGATTTCGGGCCTGACGCGCTCGACCGCCCTCGACGGACGCAAATATGACATCGCCTGCGGCCAGATCGACATCGGCAATGCAGCGACCGAGATGGCGATGCGCATGGCCTCCGGCGTGCCGCAGGCCAATGGCGAGATCGCCATCGAACCGCTGATGGATCCGCAATGTGTTGCCGATGCGATCGTGACGATGGCGAAGATGCCGCCGGGTGCCAATGTGCTGTTCATGAACGTGATGGCGACCAAGATGCCGTTCGTCGGCCGCGGCTGATCGGCGCCTGACAGGATCGAGGCCGGGCCCGGTGCGTTGCGCCGGGCCTTGTGCTTTGGCAGGCCGGCACAGCGCGCACCCGGCATGACCATTGTGTTTGCGTCTGTCGTCTCCTTGGTCATTCCCGAGGGGCGCGACCGGGGCTAGTCTTGGCGCCGCACGTCCGCCGTGGCGTGCCGGCAAGGAGACGGACCTGTGGATTTTGCCCTGACTGATGAACAGCGGATGCTTGTCGATACGATCCGCGGCTTTATCGCCGCCGAGCTTCAGCCGCTGGAGGACGAGGTCGAGACAACCGGCGTCCTCCGCTCCGAACTGGCTGAGGCGATCCATGCCAAGGCCAAGGCGCTCGGGCTCTATGCGATGAACATTCCAGTCGAATTCGGCGGCGGCGGGCTCTCGGCGGTCGATCACATGCTGGCCGAAGAACAGTTCGGCCATACCACCGACATTCTGGTTCGCCGGGCTTTCGGCAATGTCTACGAGATGCTGCTCGAATGCCGGGGCGCGCAGGTCGAGCGCTGGCTGAAGCCGTGCGTGACCGGCGAGCGCGTGTGTTCGATCGCGATCACCGAGCCGGGGGCAGGATCGGATGCAGCGGGAATCCGGACGCGGGCGGTGCGCGAGGGCGAGAGCTGGCGGCTGACCGGGTCCAAGCATTTCATCTCCGACGGGCTTGTCTCCGATTTCTTTCTCGTGACCGCCGTCACCGATCCGGCGGCGGGCGCGAAGGGCATCTCGATGTTTCTCGTCGACAAGGCACTTGCGGGCCTGACCGTCGGCAAGGACCAGCCGATGATGGGCCTGCGCGGCACCAGCCATGTCGAGCTGTTCTTCGACAATGTCGTTCTGGAGCCGATGACGCTGCTGGGCGTTGAGGGGCAGGGTCTCAGGCTGGCGCTGACGACGCTGGGACGCGTGCGGCTGGCGCAGGTGGGCGCGCGGGCGGTGGGCAAGGCGACGCATGTGCTGGACAAGATGGTCGCCTATGCGGCAGAGCGCAAACAGTTCGGCCAGCCGATCGGTCAGTTCCAGATGGTGCAGCAGATGATCGCCGATTCGGTGATCGAGCTGAATTGCGCCAGGTTGCTGCTTTACCGGGCCGCGTGGGAGCTGGATCAGGGCCGCGATGGCCGCGAGCTCATCGCCATGGTCAAGGTCAACGCCGCCGAAACGCTTGGCCGGATTGTCGACCGGGCGGTGCAGGTGTTCGGTGGCATGGGATTTTGCAAGGATCTTGCGATCGAGCGCTACTATCGCGATGCGCGGATCTATCGCATTTTCGATGGCGCATCGGAAATCCATCGCTTCACCATCGCGCGCGCGACGCTGAAGAATGGGGCGGCGCTGTTTGCTGAACCGTGAGGCGATCAAGGTGCTTCCCTTGGCGATCTTAGCCCGCTAAGTTC
>CALCZO010000290.1 GCA_937903315.1 uncultured Alphaproteobacteria bacterium | reverse complement strand
GCCATGCCGGTCTATGGCCGCTACCGGCGCTTCATCCAGTACTGGCTGTGAGGGCAGGGCGCATGACCGTTAACTCCCGCGAGCCTGACGTGTTCATCAGGCTGGATCAGGCGACGATCGACTTCCAGTTGTTTTCCGATTCCGGCCGTTCGCTGAAGACCGCGCTGCTGCGCCGGTCGGTCGGCGGCCAGATCACCACCGACGGCACCGGTCATGCCACCTCGGTTAAGGCGCTGGATGGCGTGTCGCTGATGCTGGGGCCGGGCACCCGGTTGGGATTGGTCGGGCGCAACGGCGCCGGCAAGACAACACTGCTGCGGGCGCTCGCCGGCATCTACGAGCCGACCGGCGGCACGATCACGATCCGTGGCCGCTGCGCCTCGATGACCGACCTGACCATGGGCATGGACGGCGATGCGACGGGTCGCGAGAACATCTTCCTGCGTGCCGTCTATCTCGGCCTGACCTTTGCCGAAGCCCGCGCGGCGGAGGCGGATGTGCTGGAGTTCAGCCAGCTTGGCGGCTTCATCGATCTTCCCGTCCGGACCTATTCGTCCGGCATGCTGCTCCGGCTGGCCTTTGCCGTCTCCACCTGCATCCGGCCCGATATTCTGGTGATGGACGAGGTCATCGGCGTCGGCGATCAGGACTTTTTCGAGCGGGCGGAGAAGCGGCTCAACAGCCTGATCGACACGACGCAGGTGTTTGTGGTCGCCTCGCATGACAATGACATCATCCGGCGGTTCTGCACGCGCGTCATCGCGCTTGACAGGGGGCGCGTGGCCTTCGACGGCGACGTCGAGAGCGGACTGGCCTTCTACGACAGCCAGCTGAGGGGCGGTTAGGCGTCGGCCATTTCGCGCGCGCGGCGGATCAGGTAGCGGCCATAGTCGCTGTTGCCGATGCGGCTGCCGAGCGATTCAAGGTGCGTCAGGCTGATCCAGCCCTGATGGCAGGCGATTTCCTCCGGGCACGCCATGCGCAGTCCCTGCCGGCTTTCGAGCGCATGGACAAAGCCGCTCGCCTCCAGCAGGCTTTCGGGCGTGCCGGTATCGAGCCAGGCAAAGCCGCGCCCCATCGTCTCCACCGTCAGTTGCCCGCGTTCGAGATAGGCGCGGTTGACATCGGTGATCTCGAATTCGCCGCGCGGCGAGGGACTCAGTCCTGCTGCGATGGTCACCACATCGGCATCGTAGAAATACAGCCCCGTCACCGCCCAGCTGGATTTCGGCGCCTTCGGCTTTTCCTCGATCGACACCGCGCGCCCGGTCTTGTCGAAGCTGACGACGCCATACCGTTCGGGATCGCGGACATGGTAGGCGAAAACACTCGCGCCGGTTGTCCGCGCCGCCGCCCGCGCCAGCATCTCGGGCAGGGCATGGCCGTAATAGAGATTGTCGCCCAGAATGAGCGCCGAAGGGCCACCGGCCACGAAATCCGCGCCGATTGTATAGGCCTGCGCCAGCCCTTTCGGTTCAGGCTGCACGGCATAGCTGAGCGCAAGGCCCCAGTCCGCGCCGGTGCCGAGCAGGCGCTGGAACTGCGGCAGGTCGTGCGGGGTCGAGATGACGAGAATCTCGCGGATGCCGGCCAGCATCAGCGTCGAGAGCGGATAGTAGACCATCGGTTTGTCGTAGATCGGCAGCAGCTGCTTCGACATCGCCATCGTCATCGGATGCAGCCGCGTGCCCGAACCACCGGCCAGGATGATCCCCTTCATTGCCCCGTATCCTCCCGTTCGGTCTCAAGCAGCCGCGTCACGCAGGCCGCCACCGCGCCCCGCCACAGCGGCATCGTGAGACCATATGCGGCGGCAAGCCGGCGGCAATCAAGCCGCGAATTGGCCGGTCGTCGCGCCGGCGTCGGAAACTCGGCGGTCGCGATCCGCTCGACCCGGACCGGCGCGCGGCCGTGCCGCACGGCCTCGGCGAAAATCGCTTCGGCCACATCGGCCCAGACGGCATCGCCGCTGCCGGCGCCATGGAACGTGCCGCGCAGGTCCGGCGCGGGCGAGGCGGCCAGCCGCCCGGCCATCGCGATGATCGCATCGGCCAGATCGAGCGCGGAGGTCGGGTTGCCGTGCTGGTCGGCAACCACGCGGACATGATCGCGCGTCTGCCCGAGCATCAGCATGGTGCGGACGAAATTGCGCCCGAACGGGCTGTAGACCCAACTGGTCCTGAGGATCGCATGATTGGCGGTTGCGGCGGCAACCGCCTGCTCGCCGGCGAGTTTCGAACGGCCATAGGCGCTCATCGGCGCAACCGCATCATCCTCGCGATAGGGCCGGTCTGCCGCACCATCGAACACATAGTCGGTGGACAGATGGATCAGCGGCACGCCCATCTGCGCCGCTGCGGCAGCAATGTGGCCGGGGGCGTGACCGTTCACCGCCAGTGCGACGTCCGCCTCGCTCTCTGCCTGATCGACCGCGGTATAGGCTGCGGCATTCACGATGACATCGGCACCGCTCGCGGCCAGTGCCGGGCCGATGGTCTCCGGCACCAGAAGATCCAGCGCCGGACGGCCCAGCAGAATCACCCTCATGCCCTGCGCGGCGGCCCGTTCCGCAAGGCTGCGTGCAACCTGCCCGTGCTGGCCGGTGACGGCGAGGGCCAGCGTCATCAAAAGTAACCCGGCAGGTCGGAAAGGCGCGGATGTCGGCGGTCGCGGTCGGACAGGGTCAGCCCGCCGGGCGGTGTCGGCCAGTCGATGCCGAGCGCCGGATCGTCGAAGGCAAGGCCGTGATCGTGGGCGGCGGAATAGGGCGCGGTGACCTTGTACAGCACTTCGGTGTCGGGTTCGAGCGTGACAAAGCCGTGCGCAAACCCGGCAGGAACCAGCAACTGCCGCCAGTTCTCGGCCGACAGCTCGACCGCCACATGCTGCCCGAACGTTGCCGCGCCGCGCCGGATATCGACCGCGACATCGAGGATGCGCCCGCGTGCCACCCGCACCAGCTTGTCCTGCGCCATCGGCGGCGACTGGAAATGCAGCCCGCGCAGGGTGCCGACGGCGGCCGAGCGCGAATGATTGTCCTGCACGAAGGTCAGCGCGATGCCGGCAGCGACAAAATCGTCGCGGTTGTAGGTTTCGGAAAAGAACCCGCGATGATCGCCGATACGCCGGGGCGTCACGATGACCACACCGTCGAGCGCCGTCTTCTCGACCGTCAGCTTGTTCTCGGCCATGTCAGCCCGCTCCCAGCCGCTCGCCGCGGTAGACCCCGCTGCGGATATCCTGCCACCACTGCCGATTGTCGAGATACCAGCGCACGGTCTCGCGCAGACCTGTCTCGAATGGGATGGCCGCCCGCCAGCCGATCTCGCGCTCGATCTTCGACGGATCGATGGCATAGCGCGCATCATGCCCAGGCCGGTCGGTGACGAACCGGATCAGCCGGTCGTGCGATCCTGCCGGATCGGGGCGAAGCTCGTCCATGATCGCACAGATCGCGCGCACCACATCGATGTTGCTGCGCTCGCTGCGCGCGCCGATGGCATAGCACTCGCCGGGAACGCCGCGCGCCACCACAGCCAGCAGCGCCTCGGCATGGTCCTCGACATGCAGCCAGTCGCGCACGTTGGCGCCGGTGCCGTAGACGGGCAGGGGCTTGCCCTCAAGCGCGTTGAGGATCACCAGCGGGATCAGCTTTTCGGGAAAATGATACGGCCCGTAATTGTTCGAGCAGTTGGTGATCAGCACCGGCAGGCCGTAGGTGTGATGCCAGGCGCGCACAAGGTGATCGGACCCCGCCTTCGACGCCGAATAGGGCGAATTGGGCGCATAGGCCGTGGTCTCGGTGAATGCGCCCTCCGCGCCCAGCGAGCCGAACACCTCGTCGGTCGAGATGTGATGGAAGCGGAAGGCCGCCCGCGCCGCCTCGTCCAGTCCGCGCCAGTAGGCGAGGGCCGCCTCCAGCATCGTGTAGGTGCCGACGATATTGGTGGTGATGAACGCGCCCGGCCCGTCGATCGAGCGGTCAACATGGCTTTCGGCGGCCAGATGCAGGATCGCGTCGGGCCGGAACTCATGGACAATCGCCGCAACGCCCGCCGCATCGCAGATATCGAGCCGCGCAAACCGGAACCGCGAATGACCCGCCACCGGTGCCAGCGAGGCGAGATTGCCGGCATAGGTCAGCTTGTCGAGCACGCAGACGTCGGCTGTCGTCCCGGCGATCAGCCTGCGCACCACCGCCGAGCCGATGAACCCGGCGCCGCCGGTCACGAGGATGCGG
>CALCZO010000289.1 GCA_937903315.1 uncultured Alphaproteobacteria bacterium | reverse complement strand
ACGGGCTGATCCTGCCGCAGCCGGTGCTCGATGCGCCGCGCCACGGCTGCCTCAATCTCCATGCCTCGCTGCTGCCGCGCTGGCGCGGGGCGGCGCCGATCCAGCGCGCGATCATGGCCGGCGATGCGGAGACCGGCGTGATGGTGATGCAGATGGAGGCCGGGCTCGACACCGGCCCGGTCGGCATGGCCGAGCGGCTGGCGATCCCGCCGGCGATGACGGCGGGCGAGGCGCATGACACGCTCATGCGGCTTGGCGCCGACCTGATGGGCCGGGCGCTCGGCGCACTCGAACGCGGCAGCCTCGCCTTCCGGCCGCAGCCGGACGCGGGCGTCACCTATGCCGCCAAGCTGACCAAGGAGGAAACCCGGATCGACTGGTCGCAGCCGGCGGAGGCCGTGCACAACAGGATCCGCGGGCTGTCACCCTATCCCGGCGCATTTTTCGAGACCGACTGGGGTCAGGGCCGCCAGCGCGTGAAAGTGCTTCGGTCGGAGGTGGCGACCGGCGCCGGTATGCCGGGAACAACGCTCGACGGTGCGCTGACTGTTGCCTGCGGCAGCGGCGCGGTGCGGCTGTTGCAGGTGCAGCGCGCCGGCAAGGGACCGATGAGCGCCGCCGATTTTCTCAACGGCTCGAAGATCGGACCGGGCGTGCGCCTTGCCTAGATACAAGCTGACCATCGAATATGACGGCGCGCCCTATCTCGGCTGGCAGTTGCAGGCCGACGGGCCGACCGTGCAGGGCGCCCTCGAACGCGCTGTCCACGACTTTTCCGGTGAGGCGGCGCGGGTCAACGGCTCGGGCCGGACGGATGCCGGCGTCCATGCGCTCGGGCAGGTCGCCCATGTCGATCTCGGCAGGGACTGGCGGGCGGACACGGTGCGCGATGCGCTGAACGCCAAGCTGAAACTCAACGGCGAGGCGGTGTCGGTGATCGCCGCCGAACCGGTGCCGGAACGCTTCGATGCGCGGTTTTCCGCCTGCCGCCGGCATTATCTCTACCGCATCTTCAACCGCCGCCCGCCCAGCCCGCTGGTGGCCAGCCGGACCTGGCATGTGCCGCGACGGCTCGATCTTGCCGCAATGAACGAGGCGGCCGGCGCGCTGGTCGGGCATCATGATTTCTCGACCTTCCGCGCCGCCAATTGCCAGGCGAAAAGCCCGATGAAGACGCTTGAGGCGCTTTGGGCCGAACGGACCGGCGACGAGGTGCACGTAATGACGCACGCCCGCTCGTTCCTGCACAATCAGGTCCGCTCGATGGTGGGATCGCTGGTCGAGGTGGGGCTGGGGCGCTGGAGCCGGGCCGAACTCGAACGGGCCCGCGATGCGCGGCGGCGCGACGCCTGCGGGCCGACCGCGCCGGCGCTCGGGCTCTATTTCGTCAGGGTCGACTACGAATGACAACGGCGGGGATCACCCCCGCCGTCTGGATGTCCCGCCGATCGCGTCAGGCCTTCAGCGCGATGGTGTAGGTTGCCTCGGTCTTGGCCTTGATCTCGTCGAGGCTGACACCATCGGCCAGTTCGATCAGGATCATGCCGCCATTGCCCTTCTTGTCGATGGTGAACACGCCGAGATCGGTGATCACCATGTCGACGACATTGGCGCCGGTCAGCGGCAGGTTGCAGCGGTGCAGCAGCTTGGATTCGCCCTTGGCCTCATGCTCCATGACCACGACGACCTTCTGCACGCCGGCGACGAGATCCATCGCGCCGCCCATGCCCTTGACCATCTTGCCCGGGATCATCCAGTTGGCGAGATCGCCGTTCTCGGCCACCTGCATCGCGCCGAGGATCGACAGGTTGATATGGCCGCCGCGGATCATCGCAAAGCTGTCGGCGGACGAAAAGTAGCTCGTCGTCGGCAGTTCGGAGACGGTCTGCTTGCCGGCGTTGATCAGGTCGGCGTCCTCTTCGCCCTCGAACGGGAACGGGCCCATGCCCATCATGCCGTTCTCGGACTGGAGCAGCACGGACACGCCTTCCGGTATGTAATTCGACACCAGCGTCGGAATGCCGATGCCGAGATTGACGTAATAACCGTCCTTGAGTTCCTTCGCCGCGCGGGCGGCCATCTGGTCACGGGTCCAGGCCATTGTCGTTCTCCTTTTCCCTGCTGTCTCAGGCCGATTTCGGACGCACGGTCCGGTTCTCGATGTATTTGGCGGCGCCCGGCACATGGACGATACGCTGGACGAAGATGCCCGGCGTGTGGATCTGGTCGGGATCGATCGTGCCGGCCTCGACGAGATGCTCGCACTGGACAACCGTGACCGTGCCGGCGGTCGCCATCATCGGGTTGAA
>CALCZO010000288.1 GCA_937903315.1 uncultured Alphaproteobacteria bacterium | reverse complement strand
ATTTCCGCTTTGTCGAGGACGACTGGGAAAGCCCGACGCTGGGCGCCTGGGGCCTTGGCTGGGAATGCTGGTGCGACGGCATGGAAGTCAGCCAGTTCACCTATTTCCAGCAGGTCGCGGGCTTTGAATGCGCGCCCGTCGCGGGGGAACTGACCTATGGGCTCGAACGCATCGCGATGTATGTGCAGGGCATCGAGAACGTCTACGATCTCAATTTCAACGGTCTGGAGGGCGCCGCCAAGGTGACCTACGGCGATGTCTTCAAACAGGCGGAGCAGGAATACTCGCGGCACAACTTCGAGTATTCCGACGCTGACACCCTGTTCCGGCACTTTGCCGATGCCGAGCGGCTGTGCCGCCAGTATCTCGAGGCCGGCGACCGGGGCGAACGGCACCTGATGGCGCTGCCGGCCTATGACCAGTGCATCAAGGCATCCCACGCCTTCAATCTGCTCGATGCGCGCGGCGTGATCTCGGTTACCGAGCGGCAGAGTTATATTTTGCGTGTGCGTGAACTGGCCAAGGCCTGTGGTGCCGCGTGGCTGAAAACCGATGGAGGAGGTGCATCATGATCCGATTGTCCCGCCGTGCCGTTCTTGCCGCCGCGTTGACCGGGTTCGCAGCAACTGCCGCCTCGGCCCAGCAGGGGGCCGCCTCGCCGATGGATGCGGTCAAGGCGTTCTACAATTCTAAGATACCGGACGAGGCGCGGCCCTATTCGCAGCGGCTGATCCGTCTGCGTCTGGCGGCGACGCGACGGTCGCAGCAGATCAATGAGCCGGTCTCAGGCCTTGATTTTGATCCGACCATCGATGGGCAGGACGCAGACATGGCGGTTTTGCTGCGCTCTTTGCAGTATTTCGACACCACGACCGACCCGATCAAGCCGACGATCCAGGTCACCTTCACCCAGTCGCGCGGCGCCCCGCCGGTGACGCTGACCTACACCACCATCAACGAGGGCGGCTGGAAGGTCGATGACATCGCCAAGCTGCGCCAGCGCAGCAACTGGCGCTGGTCGACCCTGCTCGCCCGCGGTGCCAAAGGCCAGTAACGGCCGCGGCCACAGCCCGCAACCATCGGATGTGCAATGCCTGATCTGCTTTTCGAACTGTTCTCGGAAGAAATTCCCGCCCGCATGCAGGCCCGCGCCGCCGATGACCTGAAGAAGCTGGTCACCGACGCGCTGGTCGAGCGCGGTCTGCTCTATGAGGCCGCCCGGTCGTTCGCCACCCCGCGACGGCTGGCGCTGCACATCGTCGGCCTGCCGGTGAAGGGCAAGGACATCCGCGAGGAAAAGAAAGGGCCGCGCGTCGGTGCGCCGGATGGGGCGGTGCAGGGCTTTCTCAAGAGCGCGGGCATCACCTCACTCGATCAGGCCAAGATCGAGACCGATCCGAAGAAGGGCGATTTCTACGTCGCGGTGATTGACAGGCCCGGCCAGAAGACCCTCGACGCGCTGGCCGAGATCCTGCCGGCGACGGTCAGGGCGTTTCCCTGGCCCAAGTCGATGCGCTGGGGCGCGGCCTCGGCCCAGCCCGGCGCGTTGCGCTGGGTTCGCCCGCTGCACGCCATCGTCGCCACCTTCGGCGTCGAGGGCGAGGAGCCGGAGGTCGTGCCGTTCGATGTCGACGGAATCGTCGCCGGCACGGTCACCCATGGCCATCGGTTCATGGCGCCCGGGGCGATTGCGGTGAAGCGGTTCGACGATTACGTCGCCAAGCTTGCCGCGGCCAAGGTCGTGCTCGATCCCGAGCGCCGCAAGGAGATCATCCGCACCGAGGCGCGCACCCTTGCTTTTGCGCAGGGGCTGGAGGTGATCGAGGACGAGGGGCTGGTCGACGAGGTTGCCGGACTTGTCGAATGGCCGGTCGTGCTGATGGGCACGTTCGAGGATGCTTTTCTCGATGTCCCGGCCGAGGCGATCCGCGCCACGATCCGCGCCAACCAGAAGTGTTTTGTCCTGCGCGATCCGGCGACCGGCAGGTTGGCGCCACGCTTTCTGGCCACCGCCAATATCGAGGCGAGCGATGGGGGAGGCACAATCACCGCCGGCAACGGCCGCGTGATCCGCGCCCGCCTGTCCGATGCCCGGTTCTTCTGGGAGACGGACAAGAACATCCGGCTCGACGATCGGGTGAAGAAACTCGAGACGGTCACCTTCCACGCCAAACTGGGCACGCAGGCCGACCGGATCGTCAGGATCGTGTCCCTTGCCAAGGAACTGGCGCCGCACGTCGGGGCGGATGTGGCGATGGCCGCACGCGCCGCCCATCTGGCCAAGGCAGACCTTTCGACGGAAATGGTCGGCGAATTCCCCGAATTGCAGGGGCTGATGGGCCGCTACTACGCCGCGCTTCAGGGCGAGGATGCGCGCGTCGCCGCGGCCATCGAGGATCATTACAAGCCGCTCGGCCCGTCCGACCGTGTGCCCGATGCGCCGGTCAGCATGGCCGTGGCGCTGGCCGACAAGCTCGACATCCTGATCGGGTTCTGGTCGATCGACGAGAAGCCGACCGGCTCCAAGGATCCCTATGCCCTGCGCCGCGCCGCGCTTGGCGTCATCCGGATCATTCTCGACAATGGCTTGCGGATTCCGCTCGCCTCGATCCTGTCGCTGCGGCTGGTGACACGCGCGATGCGCGACGAACGCAGCCGCGCGGCGGACAAGGAGCGCGAGGTCGTCACGCGCCTTGAGGGATTGCCCGATATCCGCGCCATTCAGGCCGAGATCGGCGGGCTGATCGACCGAAAAGCCAGCGGGCGGCAGGAGTTTGTGTCCTCGCTCGAAACATCGGTGACGGCCGCGCAGGCCAAGGCGGGCGACCTGATGGCCTTCATCGGTGACCGCCTGAAAGTGCAGATGCGCGACCAGGGTGCGCGGCATGATCTCGTGGATGCCGTCTTCGGCCTGCCGGGTCAGGATGATCTCTTGATGATCGTCCGCCGGGTCGAGGCGCTCGCCGGGCTGCTCGGCAGCGAGGACGGTGCCAACCTGCTCGCCGGCTATCGCCGTGCTGCCAACATCCTGCGCGCCGAGGAAAAGAAAGAGACCGCCGGCGCGTTCGAGGGCCTTGTGGATGGCGCAGTGCTGACCGAAGCCGAGGAGCGGGCATTGCTTGCCGCGCTCGAAACGGCCGAGCCCCAGGTTGCAGCCGCCATCAAGGCCGAGGATTTTGCCGGTGCGATGCGGGTGATGGCGGCGTTGCGCCAGCCGGTCGATGCGTTTTTCGAGGCCGTTCTGGTCAACGCGCCCGATGCGACGATCCGCCTCAACCGCTTGCGGCTGCTGGCGCGGTTCCGCCGGGTCTGCCAGTCGGTTGCCGATTTCTCGCGCGTTGATGGCTGATATGGCTGCCTGATCGGCCGCATGGCTGGGGCAGGCGCCAGAATCGGCTGGCATTGATGGCTTGGCCGGATTAACCATGCGTCGTCAGGACGTTGCATTCGCGCAAATCCGTTCATCGAAGCGAAAGCCTCTCAGGGTTACTGCGCGCCAACGAACCAAACCACGATTCGGACAGGGGCCTTTCTATGGCGAAGTGGGTTTATTCCTTTGGCGACGGCAAGGCCGAAGGCGATTCGTCGATGAAGAATCTGCTGGGCGGCAAGGGCGCGAATCTGGCCGAGATGTGCAATCTCGGCCTTCCGGTTCCGCCCGGCTTCACCATCTCGACCGAAGTCTGCACCTATTTCTATGACCATGACCGGACCTATCCGCCCGAACTTGTCGCCGAAGTGGCGGCGGCGTTGCGCCATGTCGGCAGCCTGACCGGCCGCACCTTCGGCGATCCGGCCAATCCTTTGCTGGTGTCCGTCCGTTCGGGCGCCCGCGCGTCCATGCCGGGCATGATGGATACGGTGCTCAACCTCGGGCTGAACGACGTGACGGTCGAGGCGCTGGCGGCGTCCGCGCGCGACGAACGCTTTGCCTGGGACAGCTACCGCCGCTTCATCACGATGTATTCGGACGTCGTGCTCGGCGTCGATCACGGTCATTTCGAGGATATTCTCGACGAGTACAAGGACATCAAGGGCTATCAGCTCGACACCGACCTGACCGCCGCCGACTGGAAGAAACTCGTTGTCGATTACAAGGCGTGCGTGGATCGCGAATTGGGCAAGCCCTTCCCGCAGAAGCCGGAAGAGCAGCTCTGGGGCGCGATCGGCGCCGTGTTCGGCTCGTGGATGAACCCGCGCGCCAACAAGTACCGCGAACTGCACCATATCCCGGCAAGCTGGGGCACGGCGGTGAATGTGCAGGCGATGGTGTTCGGCAACATGGGCGAGACCTCGGCCACCGGCGTTGCCTTCACGCGCAACCCGTCGACCGGGACCAAGGAACTCTACGGCGAATTCCTGATCAACGCGCAGGGCGAAGACGTCGTCGCCGGCATCCGCACGCCGCAGGACATCACCGAGAAGGCGCGCATCGCCGCCGGTTCGCAGAAATCCTCGATGGAAGCGGCGATGCCGGAGGCCTATCACGAACTGGTCCGCATCTACGGCCTGCTCGAGAAGCATTACCGCGACATGCAGGACATGGAGTTTACCGTCGAGAACGGCAAGCTCTGGATGCTCCAGACCCGCAACGGCAAGCGGACCGCCAAGGCGGCCTTGCGCATTGCGGTCGATCTTGCCGCCGAGGGGCTGATTACCGAGGAGGAAGCGGTGATGCGGGTCGAACCGGCCTCGCTCGACCAGCTGCTCCATCCCACCATCCATCCCAACGCCCATCGCAAGATCGTCGGCACCGGCCTGCCGGCCTCGCCCGGCGCTGCGGCGGGCGAGATCGTCTTCTCGTCCGAAGACGCGGAGCAGGCGGTCAAGGACAAGCGCAAGGTCATCCTCGTGCGCGTCGAGACCAGCCCCGAGGATATTCACGGCATGCACGCCGCCGAAGGCATCCTGACCACGCGGGGCGGCATGACCAGCCACGCGGCGGTGGTGGCGCGCGGCATGGGCAAGCCCTGCGTTTCCGGCGCCGGCACGCTCAGGGTCGACTATGTCAACGAGACGCTGGTTGCCGGCGGGCATACGTTGAGGAAGGGCGATTTCATCACCATCGACGGCTCGACCGGGCAGGTGCTGCTTGGCCGGGTGCGGATGCTCGAGCCCGAACTGTCGGGCGAATTCGGCACGCTGATGGGCTGGGCTGACAAGGTGCGCCGCCTCAAGGTGCGCGCCAACGCCGAGACGCCGGCGGATGCGCGGCAGGCCCGCGCGTTCGGTGCCGAAGGGATCGGCCTGTGCCGGACCGAGCACATGTTCTTCGACGAGAACCGCATCGTCGCCATGCGCGAGATGATCCTCGCCGACGACGAGAAGGGCCGTCGCGCCGCGCTGGCCAAGCTGTTGCCGATGCAGCGGGCGGACTTCGAGCAGTTGTTCGAGATCATGCACGGACTGCCGGTGACCATCCGCCTGCTCGATCCACCGCTGCACGAATTCCTGCCCCATACGGCGGAGGAGATCGCCGAGGTCGCCAAAGCGATGGGCGCCGATCCGGAAAAGCTGCGCCAGCGCGCGATCGAACTGTCGGAGTCCAATCCGATGCTCGGCTTCCGCGGCTGCCGTCTGGCGGTTGCCTACCCGGAAATCGCCGAGATGCAGGCCCGCGCGATCTTCGAGGCGGCGGTGGCTGTCGCCAGCCAGAACCGCGAACCTGTGGTGCCCGAAGTGATGGTGCCGCTGGTGATGACCAAGGCAGAACTCGATCACGTCAAGGCGCGGATCGATGCGATGGCGAAAGCCGTGATGAAGGAAACGGGCGCGACCTTCACTTATCAGGTCGGCACGATGATCGAACTGCCGCGCGCCGCGCTGCGGGCGGGCGAGATCGCGCAGTCGGCGGAGTTCTTCTCCTTCGGCACCAATGACCTGACCCAGACGACGTTCGGCATCAGCCGCGATGACGCCGCCTCGTTCCTTGAACCCTACAAGCGGCGCGGTATCCTGGCCGAAGACCCGTTCATGACGCTCGATCAGGAGGGCGTGGGCGAACTTGTCGCGATGGCCAAGGACCGTGGCCGCGCCACCCGTCCGGACATCAAGCTCGGCATCTGTGGCGAACATGGCGGCGACCCGGCCTCCATCGACTTCTGCGAGCGGACCGGGCTCGACTATGTGTCGTGTTCGCCCTACCGCGTTCCGATTGCCCGGCTTGCGGCGGCTCAGGCTGCGCTGGGCAATGTCACCAAGGCCGAATAGCCCCGCTATGCCTAACGCCCGGTTGCCTTAACCGGGCGGAAACCTTGTCGCGCAATACTCGCCTGTGGCCTGACCTGCCGGAGATTGGTTCCGGTTGTGTGTGGCGTTGGTGGGCGAGCCTGTGTCCGAGCGTCTTGGCGTAGCGAAGAAATCCTCCCGTCCCGGCACGCCGCGCTGGGTCTTGCAGTCGCTCGCGCCGTGGTCGGTCGGCGCCTGTCTGCTGATCTCGTTCACGGCCAGCGCCGGTCCGCGCAGCGACTGGGCCGATCAGGCCATGCGTCGCCATGCGCTGCTGCCGCTCAATCTCCAGCCGACGATGGCCGTGCGGTTGCCAGCCCCGGTGGCCCTGCGGCTGATCGCGCCAAGCCTCGAGGACGGCGCCGCCGAACCGTTCAATCCGCTGGCCCTCGCATTCATCGACGACAGCGCGGAACTGCCGGCGGGTCCGCTACTGGCACCGTCCCGGTTTGCCGCGCTGTCCGGTCCGATGTCCGGCCGCTTTGCGATGCCTGATCTCGACGGCAGGACGATGGCGGTCACCCGTGCCGATGTCGCGCCCGATTCGGCGACTGGCGACATGAGTCCGCTGCCGCTTGCGGTGCTGACGGCAGCAACGCCCGACGGCGCGACCCCATCGCTGCCGCGCGCGGTGACCCTGGCCTCGACCACGCCTGCACCGGTCGAGCCGGAAGTCGTCACCCTGCCGCGCATTGCTCAGCCTGTTCAGTCTGCCTCGCTTGCCCTGCCGAAGCTGCCGGTCCCTGTACCGCCTGTCCGGCCGCCAGCGCACCCCGGCTATGCCGATCTCATCGATCCCGAGGACATGAGCAAGGAACAGCGCTGCCTGGCCGAAGCGATCTATTTCGAGGCCCGCTCCGAGCCGCCGGCCGGACAGGCGGCGGTGGCGCAGGTGGTGCTCAACCGCGTGAAAAGCGGGCTCTATCCGGACAGCGTCTGCGGCGTTGTCTATCAGAACCGACATCGCTATCTCGGGTGCCAGTTCACCTTCGCCTGTGAGGGCCGGTCGCTCAAGATCACCGAGCCGGGACCGTGGAAGCAGGCGAGGGAGGTCGCCCGCGCGGTCACGTTCGGCAAGACCTACCTGCCGGCAGTGGGCGGCGCGACGCACTACCACGCCAACTACGTCCGCCCCTACTGGGCGCGGGTGTTCAAGAAAACCGACAAGATCGGGCGGCACATTTTCTACAAACTCAAGCCGGGCCAATCCTGACTATTCGGTGACCTGGATTGCTGTTCTGGCCTTGTGAACCTGCAATCGTTTCGAATGAAGTTTCCAGGTCGGTAGTCGTTCTGTTAAAACGCTAAAAGTATTGGTTAAATTTACCTTACCTGCCGCAAGCGGTTGCAAAATTGCATGAAATAGGGCTCCTGAAGCGCATAAGGCACGGAAAACCGTGCGAACGGCGTCTGAACAGGAGTTTCCCATGCATGTCACCAAGAGCGTTTTCGGGTTCGGATTGCTGATGGCCGTTGTTGCCAGCCCGGCACATGCGGCCTGTTACTCGGCCAGTTGCTATGAAAAAGTGGTGACGCCGCCGCAGTATTCGACGGTTGCTGAAACCGTGATGGTGCGCCCCGCGCGCGTTGCCCGCCATGTCACGCCGGCGGAATACGGCACTGTCGCCGAAACCGTTGTGGTTCGCCCCGCCCGCACGGTGGCTCACCGCGTTCCGGCCGTCGTCAAGACCGTCGCCGAAACGGTTATGGTCGCGCCCGCCGGCCGCGTCTGGCAGGTCAGCCGCGACGCCTATGGCCGTGAGGTCGGCTGCTGGGTCAATACCCCGGCGCAATATGCCACGCGCCATCGTCAGGTTGTGGTCCAGCCCGAAGGCGTCGTGCACCAGACTATTCCGGCGGTCACGTCCGTTCGTCATCGTACGGTGATGACCCGCTCGGCTGCAGTGCATGAGCAGGTCATTCCTGCCCAGTATGCGACGCGGCACCATACGGTTCAGGTCGCGCCGGCAACCGCGTCGTGGCGTCCGATCCGCTGATAGACCGAGTTCGCCTCTGGAAAGAGGCGGGGTGGGGAGAACGCCGGCGTTGAGCCGGCGTTTTTCGTTATCGGATGGTGATATCCAGCCCCAGATCGAGCACTGGCGCCGAATGGGTCAGCGCGCCCGACGAGATGTAGTCGACACCGCTCTCTGCGATCGCCGCCACGCTCGCCAGCGTGACCCCGCCCGAGGCTTCGGTGACGATTCGCCCGGCGACACGGCGCACGGCCTCGGCCAGTTGCGCCGGAGTCATATTGTCGAGCAGCACGATATCGGCACCTTCTTTGAGGACCTCGTCGAGCTGGGCGAGGCTGTCGACCTCGATCTCGATCTTCACTGTCGAGCCGGCATGACGCTTGGCGCGCTGCAACGCAGGAATGACGCCGCCGGCAACGCCGACATGGTTGTCCTTGATCAGGATAGCGTCAAAGAGACCAAAGCGGTGATTGACCCCGCCGCCGCACAGGACGGCGTATTTCTCGAAGGCCCGCAGGCCGGGCGTTGTCTTGCGGGTATCGAGAATGCGCGCGCGGGTGTGGGCGACGCGATCGACAAAAGCGGCGGTCAGCGTGGCGATGCCGCTCATCCGGCCCATGAAATTGAGCGCGGTCCGTTCCGCCGAAAGCACCGCACGGGCATTTCCGGTGACGCGCATCAGCACATCGCCGGGTGCGATCCGGGTGCCGTCAGGCGTGTTGACCGTGACGGAAATTCCGGCGTCCATCTGGCGGAATGCCTCGACGGCAAGCTGGGTGCCGGCAACAACGCCGGGCTGACGGGCGGCCATCACAACATCGGCCCGCGCATCGACCGGCAGACAGGCCTGCGAAGTGATATCGCCCGAAAGGCCGAGATCCTCCTCAAGCGAGCGGGAGACAGCGGCGCGTACCAGATGATCGGGCAGGGGCGAGAGGTCGGGTCGGGCAGTCATGGCAAACCTGTCAGGTGGGGCCGAGCGCGGCAACGAGCGCGGCGTGCATGGTGTCGAGAGTCCAGATCGAATGGCGAGGACGTGCGGCC
>CALCZO010000287.1 GCA_937903315.1 uncultured Alphaproteobacteria bacterium | reverse complement strand
AAAAAGCGGCCTTGCGGCCGCTTTGCTGTCTGCTTGATGGTGCCTCGGTCAGCGCTCGCGACCGGCTCAGTTGAGCTTGGTCTTGATCTCACCCAGCGCTGCGGCGAACGCATCGTCCGATCCGCCCTTGGCAGCCAGCAGCGTTCCAGCCGCCTTCACGGCAAGGTCAGCCGCAGCCGCCCGCACATCGGCAGCCGCCTGTGCTTCGGCCTGCGCGATCTTCAGTTCCGCCTGCTTGGTGCGACGGGCAACAAAATCGTCCAGCTTCTGCGCCGCATCGGCCTGAAGGCGGGCAGCCTCGGCCTTGGCAGCCTCGACAATATTCGCCGCATCCTTCTCGGCTTCGACCCGCTTCCTGTCATAGGAGGCGAGCAGGGCCTGCGCTTCCTCGCGCAGACGCCGGGCTTCAGCAAGTTCCGCCGCGATCTTCTCGCCGCGGGAATCGATGCCGGAGAGCAGCACCTTGTGTCCACCGGCCCAGACGACCACGCCGATGAAGATCAGGAAGCCGATGGCAACCCAGAGGGTGTCGGTCATCGTCCGCTCCTTACTTCTTGGCCGAGGCCGTGATGGCCTTGGCAACGTCGGCGGCAGCGGGCGCCGCGCCCGACAGCCGCTCGACAATCGCCGCGGCTGCATCCTCGGCAATCGCCGCCACATTGGCCATGGCCTTGCCCTTCATCTCGACGATCGCCGTTTCGGCGACGGCGAGTTTGGCAGCAAGATCGGCCTCGACCGCATGACGACGGGTGTCGGCCTGCTTCGACGCCGCTTCCCGGGCGCTCTGGGCAATGCCCTGAGCGTTGGCCTTGGCCTGGGAAAGGCCGGCCTCAAACGCCTTGGCGGCATCTTCGGCAGCCTTCTGGGCCGCAGCAGCATCCCGAAGGTCGCTTTCGATTTTGGCGCGCCGGTCAGCGATGATCCCGCCGATGCGCGGCAGCGCAACGCGAGACATCAGGACATAGAGCAGGCCGAACGTGACCGCGAGCCAGAACAACTGGCTTGCGAAGGTGGACGCGTCGAAAGGCGGAAACATTCCGCCCTGCGCCGGTGCACCAGCCGCATGGGCAGCGCCGATGAAGGAAAACGACATGGGACCGTTCCTTGAGGAAGAGAATCCGGGGAGAACCCCGGATTACTTCACGAACAGCAGGATGAGCGCGACGACGAAGGCAAAGATGCCGAGACCTTCGGCAAGCGCCGCGCCGATGAACGCGCGGGTGAACTGGCCATCGGCCGCCGACGGGTTGCGCAGCGCGCCCGACAGGAAGTTGCCGAAGATGGTGCCCACGCCGATCGCGGCGGCACCCATGCCGATGGCGGCAAGACCGGCGCCGATGAGCTTGGCAGCATTCGCATCCATGATGAAACTCCTTGAGTTGGGTATATGTCAGATCAGGTTGATTGGGATGGGCCTGTCAGTGGCCCGGGTGAAGCGCGTCGTTGAGGTAGATGCAGGTCAGGACCGCGAAGACGAAGGCCTGCAGGCCGGCAACGAGGAATTCGAGAGCAGTCAGCGCGACGATCATCGCCAGCGGCAGAGGCGCGAGGGCGAACCAGCCGCCGGCGGCGCTGAGCATCAGCAGGAAGCCGGCGAACACCTTGAGCGCGATGTGGCCGGCCAGCATGTTGGCGAACAGACGCATCGACAGGCTGATCGGGCGCGAGACGAACGAGATGACCTCGATCGGAACGATCAGCAGCAGCAGCGGCTTGGGCACGCCCGAGGGCACGAACAGGCCGAAGAAATGGGTACCGTGCTTGGCGATGCCATAGATGATCACGGTCAGGATCACCACGGCGGCCAGCGCGAAGGTGACGATGATGTGGCTGGTGACCGTGAACGTGCCGGGAATGAGGCCGATCAGGTTTGACAGCAGCACGAACAGGAACAGCGAGAACACCAGCGGCAGGAACTTGCGGCCATGCGAGCCCATCGTCGACTGGCAGGTGTCCTCGATGAATTCATACAGCATCTCGGCCATCGACTGCAGCCGGCCCGGAATCAGCGAACGGCCCGCCGTGCCACCCAGCATCAGCAGCAGCGCCACGCCGAGCACGATCACCATGAACAGCGATGCATTGGTGAACGACAGATCAAGCCCGCCGATGTTCAGCGGAACAATCGGGTGCACTTCGAACTGATGGATCGGATCAATGACCGGCCCGGTACCTGCTGCCACGATTCAGCCCTCGACTTTCATACCGCCGCGATCAAGCGACGCCTTAAACCTTGTCCTGCCGGTCGCCATCCCCGGTGGGACGCGCCGCCAGCTTGTAGACGTTCCAGAACCCGGTCACGATACCGAGCATCAGGAACACCAGCAAAAACCACGGGTCAGTGCCCGCCCACTTGTCGATCTGCCAGCCCAGAAGCCCGCCGACCATAATCGCCGCCGCCAGTTCGGACGCGACCCGAAAGCCGGTGCCCATGGCCTTGCCGATTCCCTCGTTCGAACCTTTCCGGCTCGCCCGCGCGGTCTCTTCGGTCTCCTGACGCTTCCCGTCAAGCGCTTTTGTCAGTTCACCGAGCCGCCGCTTCAGCGCCTCGTCGTCGACAGGGTCGTCATTCTTGTCCGCGGCCATGGTGCCCACTTTCCCGAAGTCTGCCCGATGATGCATCGGCAAGCATCGAAACCGTCAATGCGGCAAGCGACAGGACAGGAAATCCAACCCCTTGAAATCGCGCGCACCATATGTGCGGCCCTTGCCGGTGTCAAGCGCGCTGCAATATGTTCAAGCTATTGAAAAATAATAAAAAATTATGGCATTAGACCAATGTTGCCGCATTGCCGCAGAGCGCGCCGGCGTTTTGGCACAGGCAAGCGTGTCAGCCCGCATCCGCCAGTCGTTCGGCGGCCTTGAGATCGACCGAGACCAGTTGGCTGATGCCTTTTTCCGCCATCGTGACGCCGAACAGACGATCCATCCGCGCCATCGTGATCGGATTGTGGGTAATGACGATGAACCGTGTCGCTGTGTCGCGCGCCATGTCGGCCAGCAGGCCGCAGAGCCGGTCGACGTTGGCGTCATCGAGCGGGGCATCGACCTCGTCGAGCACACAAACCGGCGAGGGATTGGTCAGGAACACTGCGAAAATCAGCGCCGTGGCGGTCAGCGCCTGTTCGCCGCCCGACAGCAGCGTCAGCACCTGCGGTTTCTTGCCCGGCGGGTGGGCCAGGATTTCAAGCCCCGCTTCGAGCGGATCGTCTGATTCGATCAGCTGAAGTTCCGCCGTGCCGCCGCCGAACAGCCGGCTGAACAACATCTGGAAATGGCCGTTGACGAGCGCGAACGCGGCATTGAGCCGGTGGCGACCCTCGGCGTTGAGGCTTTCGATGCCGCGACGGAGGCGGCGGATCGCTTCGGTCAGTTCGGCATGCTCGCGCGCCAGGCCTGCGCGCGTCGCCTCGACGTCGGTGAGTTCGTCCTCGGCTCTGAGGTTGACGGCACCGAGCCGCTCGCGCTCCTTCCTGAGGTCGGCAAGCCGGGCGTCGTTGTCCCGAGTTTCGGGCAGCGGCTGGCCGGCGGCAAGGCCGGTCAGTGCGGCGAGCCCGTCGGGCGCGACCTCCATGGCGTCCTCGATCTCGCGGGCGAGGGTGCCGATCCGTTCGAGCGCGGCCTCGTGCCGGGCCTGCGTGCCGGCGCGCGTTTCCCGCGCGGCAGACAGCGCCGCAAAGGCATCGCGCGCGGCCCGGTCGAATGCGGCGAGCGCTGTCTCGCCCTGTGCGCGCGCATCGGCAGCGATCTTGCGCGTGCCTTCGGCATCTTCGATCTCCCGATCGATCACCCGTCGGCGCTGGAACACCTGATCCGGCGTCTCCTCGGCCTGCCGCAACTCCGCTTCGAGCGTGCCCCGGCGGGCGAGGATCTCCCGAATCTGCCCGGCGGTGCCCGCCTGCCGGGTGTGCCATGCGGCCGTTTCGGTGGCGATGGCAGCCATCCGGCGATCCCGCAGCGCCCGCTCGCGTTGCAGGCCCTGCAAAGCGGCGCGGGCCTCGGCGGCGCGGGCGCGGGCATCGGCCGTTGCCGCGCGCTGGCCGGCCACGGAGGCGGCCAGCGATGCGGTGTCGGCGGCGGCGGCAAGATCGGCCGTTGCCCGGTCATGTGCGTCGCGCGTTTCGCTGTCCTCCCGCGCCAGCCGGTCGATGGCCTCGGCAATCTGGCTGAGGCGTGTGGCGATCTCGGCCGCCTGCCGCTCGGCAAGCGTGACGGCGTCGCGGGCCGAATCGAACGCCCGCCGCGCCTCGCGCACCCTGAGGCGGGCGGCAGCCTCGGCCTCACCTGCCGTGCGGACGACACGCCCTGCGGCGTCGATCTCGCCGCGCAGCCGGTCTCGCGTCCCGGTTGCGGCGCGGGCGGCGGCTTCCACTTCGGCCAGCCGGTTGCGTTCGGCCAGCCGGCGAGCGGCGGGAGAGGGCGCTTCGGCGGCTGTCGTCAGCCCGTCCCAGCGCCAGAGGTCGCCTTCGAGTGAGACGAGCCGTTGTCCCGGCGCCAGCATCGCGGCAAGACGCGCACCGTCCGTGCGCGTCACGAGGCCGATCTGGGCCAGTCGTCGCGCCAGCGCCGGCGGCGCGGTGACATGGCCGGCGAGCGCCGGCACGCCCTCGGGCAGGGCGGGATCGGCCTCCTGCGGCGCTGTCGTTGTCCAATGGGCCGGTGCCTTGGTGTCGGTCGAGGCGTGGACATCCTCGCCCAACGCGGCGCCGAGCGCGACCTCGTAGCCTTTCGCAACGGTGAGGGCATCGAGCACCTGTGGCCAGCGGTCGGATGCTCCGCCCGAAAACAGCTTGGCGATGGTCCGCGCCTCGGCCTCGAACCGCTCGCGCGCCCGCTCAGCATCCTGCAGAACGGGGCGAAGTCTGGCCTCGGCCTCGCGGGCGGCAGCAAGGTCGCGTTCCGCGCCCTGTGCTGCGCTGTCCGCCTGTTCCAGCGCCCGCGCGGTTGTGGTGATCGCCGCGCGCAGTGTGTCGAGATCGCTGAGGGCCGACTGGCGCGCGGCAAGAGCGGCCTGCTGGCGCAGGGCCTCGTCCCTGAGCGCGGCGATGCGCGTCAGCCGTGTCGCGGCATCGGCCAGCGCCCGCTCGGCGGCGGTGCGTCCGGCACCCGCCTCGGCGAGGCGGATGGTGAGGGCTTCCAGCGCCCGTTCTGCTGCCGCAACGTCAGCCTCCGCCGCGGCGAGGCGTTGTGTCGCGACCGCTTCTTCCGCTGCCTGGTCGGCATTGCCGGCAAGCTCTCCCGCTTCTTCGGCCAGCCGGGCGAGCGCGGCCTCGGCATCCGTGCCAAGTTGCCGGGCGCGCTCGGCGTCGCGGTCAAGATCGGCCAGCCGGCGATGCAGATCCTCGATCCGGGATTTCGCCCGCTTTTCCTCGCCCTCCAGCGCCTCGCGGGCAATCAGCAGCCGTTGCAGCGCCTCGCTGGCTTTGGCCTCGCCGGTGCGCAGCGGCGCGATGGCGACCTCGGCCACGGCCCTGTCGCGTTCGGCCTGTCCCTGCACGGCCATCGTCTCGGCGACGGCGCGGGTGTCGAGATCGAGTTGCCGGGCGAGCGCGGCAGCGTCCGCGCCGGCGCTGGTCCAGGCGATATGCAGCGCGGTCGCCTCGGCCTTGCGGATGTCATGGGCCAGCGCACGGTAGCGTTCTGCCTGCCGTGCCTGCCGTTTCAGCGCATCGATCTGCCCGATGATATGGCTCAGCACATCGGTGACGCGGACGAGATTATCCTCGGCCGCCTTCAGCTTCAGTTCGGCATCGTGCCGCCGCGCATGCAGCCCGGCGACGCCGGCGGCATCTTCGAGAATCCGGCGTCGGGCCTGTGGCCTTGCCGCGATGATCTCGCTGATCTGTCCCTGCCGCACCATCGACGGCGACCGCGCGCCGCTGGCGGCGTCGGCGAACAGCAGCTGGACGTCGCGCGCCCTGACCTCGCGCCCGTTGATGCGATAGGTCGAACCGGCTTCCCGCTCGATCCGGCGCGAGACATCGATCAGATCGGCATCATTGAAGGCGGCGGGGGCGTCATGCGTCGCATTGTCGATCCTCAGCAGCACCTCGGCGTGGTTGCGCGCGGGCCGCTGGGTCGAGCCGGAGAAGATGACATCGTCCATGCCCGAACCGCGCATCGACTTGTGCGAGGTTTCCCCCATCACCCAGCGCAGCGCCTCGACGAGGTTGGACTTGCCACAGCCGTTGGGGCCGACAACGCCGGTCAGCCCCGGCGCGATCACCATCTCGGCCGGATCGACGAAGGTCTTGAACCCGAGGATGCGCAGGGAAACGAACTTCACGCCAAACGCCCCGGTCTGTCCGGCCCGCCCGGCGACGCCGGACGGCCATGATCACTGGTCTGCCCCGGTCACTTGCCGGCGAGGTGGCGGTTGATATGGATCGCCATCTGTTCGGCCGTCAGCACGCCGCGATATGGCTCTCCGTTGATGAACACGGTCGGAGTTGAATCAACCTTGAACACCTCGTAAGCCTTCTGGCGCACGGCCAGAACGCCGTCATAGACTGCCTGATTTTGCAAGCAGGCGTCGAACTTTTCCTGTGAGAAACCCTGCTCCTTGCCGATCGCGATCAGCGCGGCTTCGGGATCCTTGACGAACGCCCAGTCGGCCTGCCGCTGGAACAGGACGTCCATGATCGGGAAGAACTTTTCCGGCGCGGCACAGCGGGCGAGCATGGTGGCGGCCATCGCCACGCCATCGAACGGAAAATCCCGGAAGATCAACCGCGCCTTGCCGGTATCGATGAACTCCGTCTTCACCGCCGGCAGGGTTTTCAGATGAAAGGTCGCGCAATGCGGGCAGGTCAGCGAGGCGTATTCGACGATGGTGACCGGCGCATCCGCCTTGCCGAGCACGTTCTCGTGGATCGGGCCGGGCGCGTGCAGCGCATCGGTCGCAACCGGCGCATCCTTGTTGGCCTCGGCTTTCGGAGCGGCCGGGGCGGCCTGCTGGGCCGACGCCGGCAGGGCCAGACCAAGCCCGAATGCAACCACGGCCCATGTCAAAAACCGCCTCATCTGCCGCTCCCCCCGCGTCGCCAGCGTGCTACTTCTTGGCCGCTGCATCGAGATGCAGCGCCAGCACCCGGTCAATATGTTCGGCGCTCATCGCACCGCGCTCGATCCGCCCGTTGATGAAGAACGAGGGCGTCGAATCCACCTTGAACATCTGCGAGGCCCGCTCGCGCTGCTTCTGCAACGCGCCATAGGCGGCCTGATCCTGCAGGCAGGCGTTGAAACTGTCCTCGGTAAAGCCCGCCTGACGCACGGTGGCGAGCAGCGCGGCGTCCGGCTTGTCGGAGAACGCCCAGGTCCGCTGCTGTTTGAACAGCAGGTCGAGCATCGGGTAGAACTTGCCTTCGCCGGCGCAGCGCCCGAGCATCGAGGCGGCATAGGCCAAGGGATCGAGCGGGAACTCGCGGAAGATGTAACGCACCTTGCCGGCGTCGATGTACTTGGTCTTGAGGTGCTGCATGCCGTTGTTATGGAAATCGGCGCAGTGCGAGCAGGTCATCGAGGCATATTCGACGATGGTGACCGGCGCGTCGGCTTTGCCCAGCACCTGATCCTTGAGCGCGCCCTCGCGCATCAGCTCGGCCACATCGACGGTGGCCTCCGTTCCCGGCGATGCCTTGGTGGCCGCCGGCGGCGCAGGGGCCTTGCTGGAGCCGGAATCGTTGCAGCCGGCCAGAGCGACAGGCGCGCCCAAGGCAAGCACAAGGCCGAGCCGGCGGGTGATGACGGGTGCGTTAGAAGAAGCAATCATGATACATCCAGAACCTGACGATGGCCGTGCCGCCGCCTCAACGACATAGGCTCCGGCTGAAGGTTGCGCAACCGGCTTGCGCTCACGAAGCGGTCATCCGGGGCGTCGTGCCGCATGGCGCGTGCGGGCAAGAACGGTCGAGCCCAGACGCTCCATGGCCAGTCGCAGAGGATCGGAGGTGATTCCGGCGACAATGCGGCTTGCGGTTTCCCGGTCATCGGGCGAGGGCGGCTGCGGCACCGGACGCGCGGGCGGCTGGGCCACCGGCCGTTGCTTGATCGTGATCC
>CALCZO010000286.1 GCA_937903315.1 uncultured Alphaproteobacteria bacterium | reverse complement strand
AGCGGGATCGTGCGCGGCGTCGTGGTGATCACCTGACGCGGGTTGCCGCCCAGCCTGAGGCCGAACTGCAGCATGTCGAACGCCGCATCCGCCTGCCGCCATTTGCCGACCTCGTCGGCCCAGGCGGCGGCGAACTGCGGTCCGCGCAGGCTTTCGGGGTCCTCGGCGGAAAAGCCCTGCGCCACTGCGCCATTGGGCCAGACCAGCCGACGGCGGCTTGACTGCCATTCCGGCCGCTCGCCGTTGCGGTGGATCGCCATCAGGCCCGAGACGCCCTCGACCATCACCTCGCGCAGATCGTCGCGGGTTTCGGCCACCAGTGCGATCGGCGAGACCGGCGTAGCGGCAAACGGCGCCCGGCCGAGCGCCAGACCGCGCACCCATTCGGCGCCGGTTCGCGTCTTGCCCGCGCCGCGCCCGCCCAGCACCAGCCATGTCGTCCACGCACCGCCGTCCGAGGCGCGCCCGGGCGGCAGCTGATCGGTCCGCGCCCAGAACAGCCAGTCGTGCATCAATTCGTCGAGCTGGTCGTGCGAAAGCTGCGCCAGAACCTCAATCGCCCGCTTCGAGCGCCCCAAGCTCAGCAAGCTTTTCCGCAAGCTCGCGCCGGAAGCTGTCGAGATCGCGCGGGGGCTGGCTGGCGTCATGGGGTCCGTCCGTGTTGCCGGTCCGCGCGGGATCGGGTTCGAGCGCGACGAGGTCACGCACCGTCCGGGCCAGCACCGACAGGGTTTTTGCATCGCGTTCGAGGCTGGCGGGGTCGCCGCCGGCGCTGACGAGCCGCGTTTCGATTTCCGCCACCTGCCGTTCGGCCGTCCGCCACAGCCGGGCGATCACCTTCTGTGAGACGCGTCGCCTAGCGGCCATGATCCGCCCTCCCCGGCGTGGCTGCCGTGGCCGCAGAAAGCGCCGCAGTCTCGACAATGATCTCGGTACAGAAAAAGCAGACAGCCGCCGAAGCAGCCGGAAGCGCCAGCCGGATGGTCATGAAAGCCCCCATTGCGATGAGATCGCTCCGCCGGGGAGGCTGTGCCTCAGACCCAATTCAGGAGCATGACCAGAAACTATAGGATCATCGTCACGGTGTCAAGGCTTATATTCCTTTATTTCGCAGTCACGCATCCGTGAGCGACAGCCGCTTGCGCCGGGCCGGGCCGCGCCGCATCCTGACAGCAACCGGAGGCCCCGCCATGACCCGCACGCGTCTCGTCCTCGCCGCTTCGCTGGCGCTTTGCGCTGGCCCCGCCCTTGCCGATTCGATCGACGGCGAGTGGTGCGCACCGGAAGGCGGCAGGTCGCTGACCATCGACGGGCCGCGCCTGCGCACGCCGGGCGGGCGCACGATCACCGCCGATTACCGCAAGTACAGCGTCACTTATGTTGCGCCCGAGGGCGACTGGCAGGCCGGCCAGACCATCGAGTTGCAGTTCCTCCGCCGCGTCGGCGTGCGCGTCAGGGCCGGCGGCACGGAAAGCGTGTGGATCCCCTGCCCGCCGGGCGTGAGTTAGGCGGCCGACGGGCCGGGCGCGCGAGGCGGCGCTAGCCGCCCTTTTTGCGCGCGCCGCGCGGCCAGCGGTTGGGCCAGTCGACGATGTGGGCAACGGTTTCGTCGAGGGTGAAATCATCCTCCAGCCCCGCCGTACGGCCGAGCACCGAGACCTTGGCCGCGACGACCGTCGCCGGTGTGCTGGAAACCAGCGGATGCCACCATGGCAGGTCCTGCCCGCTGGCAACCAGCCGGTAGGCGCAGGTGACCGGCAGCCAGCCAAGCGTCGGCACCACGTCCGGCGTCAGGCGGACGCAATCGGGCACCTTGTCCGACCGGTTGGGATAATCGGTGCAGCGGCAGGTCGCCTCGTCGAACAGGCGGCAGGCGATGTCGGTCGAGGCGATTTCGCCCGTATCCTCATCCTCCAGCTTGACGAGGCAGCAGCGGCCGCAGCCGTCGCACAGGCTCTCCCATTCCGCCTCGGTCATCTCGATCAGGCGCTTTGTCCGCCAGAAGGGCTGGGTCATCGGTGGCATCGGCCTTGCAGTTGGGGACGGAACGCGCCAGAAGTGGCGTTAACCGTTTCTTTACGGAACAGGCATGCGGCAATTCAAGACAGTCGGCTGGACAACCCGCCTCAACCGCCTCTGGCTCGATGCCAATGCGGTGGTCGATGCCGGCCTGTATGGTTTCGGCCAGCGGCTGCTGTCTGTCTATGCCAATTATGCCGCCTTCATGGACCGGTTCCGGGTGACGGGCGGCAAGAAGGCCGCCGCCTTCGTGCTGTCGGAGGGGATGACCTGGGGCACCGCCGGGCTGATGCTGATGACGATGCTGGCCCAGCCGGCGCTGACGCTGGTCGATGACGACAACTGGCTCAAGCGGCAGGATCTCGCCGTCACCTTCCTTGACCGGGCCGGCAACGAGATCGGCCAGCGCGGAATCCGGCATGACGATTCGGTCGATCTCGACCAGTTGCCCGATCATCTGATCAAGGCCGTGCTCGCCACCGAGGACCGGCGGTTCTATGAGCATTTCGGCATCGATCTGCCCGGTCTGGTCCGCGCCATGCTGGCCAATGCGCGCGCCAGTTCCGTGGTGCAGGGCGGCTCGACCCTGACGCAGCAACTGGCGAAAAACCTGTTCCTGTCGAACGAGCGCTCGCTGGAGCGCAAGATCCGCGAGGCGTTCCTCGCCCTGTGGCTGGAAGCGCGGCTGACCAAACGCGAGATCCTGAAGCTCTATCTCGACCGGGCCTACATGGGGAACGGCATCTTCGGCGTCCAGGCGGCGGCGCAGCAGTATTTCGGCAAGAATGTCAGGGACATCACGCTGGCCGAAGCGGCGATGCTGGCCGGGCTGTTCAAGGCGCCGTCCAAATATGCGCCGCATGTCAACCTGCCTGCGGCGCGCGGCCGGGCGGCGGATGTGCTGACCGCGATGGTCGATGCGGGATTCATGACCGACGGCCAGGTGGCGGTGGCGCGGCGCAATCCGGCCTCGGCCATTGAGCCGAAACAGGCCAACTCGCCGGATTATTTCCTCGATTTCGCCTTCGAGGAGATCAAGAAGATTGCGGAAAAGGGCGCGCTCGGCAACGAGCGGGTGCTGAAGGTCAAGACGACCATCGACACGGCGCTGCAACGGTTTTCCGATCAGGCGAGCGAGACGATCCTGCGCCGCGACGGGCCGCGCTATGACGTCAAGCAGGCCGCCGCGGTGATCATGGAGCCGGACGGGGCGGTGAAAGCCATCGTCGGCGGCCGCGACTATGGCGCCAGCCAGTTCAACCGGGCGACCCATGCGATGCGCCAGCCCGGCTCGTCGTTCAAGCCGGTCGTCTATGCCGCCGCGCTGGTCCACACGGGCATGAAACCCTCGGCCAAGGTGACCGACCGGCCGACCTGCGTCGGCACATGGTGCGTCAACAATTACTCGCGCTCCTACGCCGGGACAACCGATCTCGCCACCGCGCTGGCCCGTTCGTACAACACCATTCCGGTGCAGCTGACGACGTTTATCGGCAAGGGCAACAACAAGGCCGGCCGCCAGCAGGTGATCGAAATGGCGCGCCTGCTCGGCCTTGGCGACCTGCGGGACATGACCTCGCTGCCGATCGGCTCGACCGAGGTGACGGTGATCGACATGGCGGCGGCCTATGCGGTGTTCGCCAATGGCGGCAAGCGGGCGACGCCCTATGCGGCGCTGGAAATCCGCAACAGCCGCGATCAGGTGATCTATACCGCGCCGCGGCCGGACGTCCGCAATCCGCAGATCATCCATTCGGCAGTGGCCGCCGACATGAATTTCATGATGAACAAGGTGACCGAGCAGGGAACCGGACGGCGCGCCCTCATCCCCGGCGTCAAGACCGCCGGCAAGACCGGCACGTCCGACGAATACAAGAACGCCTGGTTCGTCGGCTACACCGGCAATTATGTCGGATCGGTCTGGTTCGGCAACGACGATTCGACGCCGACCGAGAACATGACGGGCGGCTCGCTGCCGGCCCAGCTCTGGCACGATATCATGCAGTTTGCGCATACCGACATCGAGCTGAAGCCCCTCTATGGCGTCGAGACCGATGCGCCGGCCCGTGGCTTCCAGTCGGTTCAGGCACCGACACCGACGGCCCGCCCCGATCAGGATCTCGCCGCCATCCGCGGCATGCGGCTGACCCGCAAGGGCGCGCTGGTGATCAGCGACATCGAATCGAAACTGCGCGAGGCGGCCGACAAGCCGCGCGCCGCCCTGCCGCAGCCGTCGGGGGCGCTGTCGGTCGCGTCGCGCGGGACGGCGCGGTTTGTCCAGCTCAATTGAGCCTTTGCACAGCGGGCAGTTTGCATGACCGAAGCGTTGGGCTAATCAGGACAGGCTGTATCCGCCCGTTTCCCCGTTGGTTCCGGTCAAGGGACGTCGTGACCCGTTTTTTCTTGGCGCTTGCTGCCGCTTTCATCGGCGGCCTGCTCGGTCTGGGCCTGACGGCACTGTCCGTCGAGACCCCGCCGGATTTCGGCGTGGTCAGGGCCGGGCCATGGATGACCCGGCCGGGGATCGGCACGGCCCAGGCCGATCCGTACAGCCGGGCGCTGATGGCCGCGCGCGGCATCCTGCCGATGGGTGCGGCGGAAGGGCTGATGCTGACCGCAAGCCGTGACTCCTCCGGTGCCGTACTGGCCGGCGCCTGCACCTACCGGATCAGTGGGCCGGTGCCGGGCGGCGGATTCTGGACCCTGAGCGCCTATGATGGCAACGGGCGCACCAGCCATGCGAGCGACCTCAGATCCGGGCTGACCTCTGACGAGGCGCTGCGCTTTGAGGGCGAGGCGCTGACCATCATGCTCTCGCCACAGGCACAGCCGGGCAACTGGATCCCGGTCAACAGCAGCGGCGCGTTCGAACTGATCCTGCGACTGTACGACAGCCAGACCAGCGCCCATGCGATCGACGCCTCGGCCCTGCCCCGCATCACCCGAGAGGGCTGCCCGTGATCGGCCCGATTGCCTCGCTGCTGATTGCCCTGCTCCTGACAGGGATTGTGCATCTTGCCAGCGTGCTGGCGCTGCCATGGCTTGCCCCGCGCGATGCGTTCTCGCGGCTCGCCGAACTGGCGCAGGACAATGCCATGACCTTGGTCGCCCAGGACAGGGCGGCCGAGGCTTTGCCCTATTCGGACCCGGCGGTGGCGACCGCGATCTGCCGCTATGTGCTGGATCGGGGGCCTGTCCGCGTGCGGCTGAGGACCGGCGTCGGCCCGATGTCGCTGTTGTTCCTGCGCAAGGGGGCCGGCATCTATCACAGCCTGTCCGACAAGGCGGCAACGCAGGGCGTGCTCGATGCCGTGGTGGCGACGCCGCAGCAGATGGAGGCGATCATCGAGCGCGATTCCGACGACGATGCAGTGCAGGAAATCCGCATTACGTCGAGCGACATCGTCGGTCTGGTCGTCGTTCATGCGCTGGTGCCGACCCATTCGCAACGCCCGCAGGTGGAGCGCAGTCTCAGGCAGGCGACCTGCGAGGTCGAAAGTCTCGATGACTGACCCGCAATCCTCCGGCGCCTAATCCTTGAGGACCGGGAATGTCGCGCGTTGGCCATCCGACTGATGACCGCGCCGGGGAAGGCCGGGCGACGTGCTCCGCTCGCACACTGCGCGTCCTTCCGTTTCCAGACGGATGAGAGCGCGCTCGGCCGCCACCGCTTCGTTTTCGGGCGCGCGCACCACGGCGCGTTCGAGCAGACGCCGGTAGACGTCGGCCCGCTCGCGCACGCGCCGGCACAATCGGGTGACCATCGCACGGTTGTCGGCGGCTACGGCGTCAGCATCGTCCGCCGCTGCGGGCGGCAGAGTCCGCAGGCCGGCGACGGCGCCGGCGCGGATCGCATCCTTGGCCGCAACGGCCGGATGCAGTGCGGCGATCAGCGGCAACAGCGCGCGATCCTCGGCGATCCGGTCGGTCAGGGCATTGAAGCGGGCTGAGGCAGAGGCCCTCGGCAACGATGCGACGGGGCTGTCGAAATGGACGAGGCGATCACGGGCCTCCTGCTCGACAGCCGTGCGAAATGCCGGAGCATGGGCAAGAACATCGGGGTCGGGAAGCCGTGCGGCGATGCGCGAGGCCGTGCTGGTCAGGTGCTCGCCCAGACCGGGGCGCGGTCGTCCGAAGTCGCCCGTTGGCGAACAGGCTGCGAGAGATGCCGCTAGGGCAACCGTCAGCGTCAGGGAATGGATCAGGGCCCTGCCCCCTGTCGTCCCGGCCTTTCGTGTGGCCGGGGCGGGCATCAGGCCCGTCTGCGCTTGCCGCCGCGACTGCCGGGCGACTTGCGGGCCGGCCGATCGTTCAGGCCGGGGGTGTCCTCATGCCGTTCATAGCGAACGCCGAGAAACAGGTGGATGGTTGCACCGGCGCCGGGCGGCGCGGCGGCCGCGCTGCTGCGTCGGCGATAGTCACTCAAGTTGACCACGATAGACATGTTTCAGCACTCCTGCCGGGCCCCCGGGTTGAGACATCATGAAACGGTTTTCGCCGGTTATGGTTAACGGGCTGCTAACGCCAGGCCGGTCGTGTCGGCCAAGGCCGGCCCTATCAGCCCGGCACATCGAGAAAGCTCCTGCCCTGCCGATCCTCGACCACGACGATCCACAGATCGGAATCGAAGCGCAGTTCACGGCCAAGCCGGGCTGCGATGGCCGTATTGTCGAGGGTGTCAGCGTCATGCTGGCGCTGGAACCGGCGGCCACCGTCCTCCAGAACGTCCTCCATCGCCTGCGGCGCAGGGCCGAACAGCACCCCGCTGCCGTCGAGACGGTCGATATGCAGGAAAATCGCGCCCGATTCGGCGGTGCCCCGGCGCTGCATCATCACATAGGCGCCCCCCGCCTCGGCCCGGCGGCGGTAGGCATCAACCCAGATGTCGGAGCGCAGGCGCATGTGGTGTCGCCGCTATTCGATCGCCAGACCGCTCGCACGCGCCAGCTCGCGCAGCGACCGGCCCATCGGCTCACCCCGAACCGCGAGGCGGCGGTCGGCCTCGAACTTCTCGAACGCCTGCCGCGAGGCGGCACCGTAGCCGCCATCGACCTTCAGCGGGCCATAACCGAGCTTGTTGAGTGCGCGCTGGACCGTGGCGATCCTCTGGGCGTCTTCGGTCCGGGGCACTTCGACGGCAGCGGCGGGCGCTGGCGTCATCGTGGTGCGGATCAGCGCGGCCATCTGGTCTTTCGGCAAGGTTGGCGCGGCGGCAGCCGGCGCTGGAGCGCGCGCCGCCTCGGCCTCGCGCGCCGGACGCGGAGTGCGCACCGGCGGCAACGGTACTGACGCCGGTTCGGCCCGGCGTTCGAGCGACGCGGGACGGGCCGGCGGCTCCGGTACGGCGGGCGCGGCAGCCGGCACCGGAGCGGTGGTGACCGGATCGGCCAGGGCAGTGAACATCGGTGCCGGATGCCGTTCGGTCTGCAGGGCCAGCGCATTGACGACGATGACGCTGCCGACAACCGTGGCAAGGCCGAGCGCGAAGGTCGATCCGGGCCGGCGCAGGAAGCGACGGCGCAACCATCGCACCGGACTGATTACCGGGGGCAACCGGTCGATGAAGCCGGAACCGGACTGGCTGGAATGAGTGGGGGCGTATGCGGACATGTCAGGCTCGCTTGAGCAAGGGGACTAAGGGAGAAACGCATTCAAAAGGCGCGGGCCGGACGGCTGGCCGCGGCGCAGCCGGCAGGACGAGCCGGACGGTCGCACCATCGCTGGCAATCGTGCTGGCAAACGTACCGTCAAGACGGACCGCAAGGCGGCGGGCCAGTCCTTCGACGATCTCGAGATGGGCACCCGACGCCGTGAACGGCCTGCCCGCGCGGGGTGTCGCGAGCCAGGTCACCGTCACTGTCGCGCCGGTGCGCACGACCTGCGCCTCAACCGTGCCGTCTGCCCCGGCCGCGCTGCCAAGCCCGTCGACGAGATTGGCGACCAGCATGCGCAGAAGCTGCGGATCGACGCTGACGTCGGTCGCCTCGGGCGGGACGCGGACGGTGCGGGTGGCATGGCCGAGACGCATGCGGTTGGCATGGGTGGCCGTCAGACCGGCAACGACCTCGCCCAGATCGATCCGTTCAACAGGCGCCGGCGCAAGGGTGTCGAGCCGGATGCCGTCCAGCACGGCGGCAGTCATGGCAAAGGACGTGTTCGCGGCAGCATGGATCAGACTTCCGTATTCCGCCACCGTCGCGCCGTCGGGCTGGCGGCCGTCCCGGTCAGCCAGCAGGGCGGAAAAGCCAAGGATGGCGTTCATCGGCGAGCGGATGTCATGGGCGAGCGCGGCCAGTTGGGCTTCGGAGCCGAACAGATCCGATCCGCCCGCATCCGCACTCGGCGGGATGTCCAGAACAATCGCCACGACATCGGCCGCGCCGGCGGGCTCGATCGTGGCGTGCAGGCTGGCGAAACTCGGCGGGCCGGCCTGCATTTCGCCGCGGCGACCGGTCGCAACCCGGATCGACAGCGTTGCCGGGGTGCCGCCTGCGGCGACGTCGGACACGGCCTTGAGCAGCGCGGGCCGGTCGGCGATCAGGACGCGGTCGAGAAAATCACGGCCGCTCAGGGCTTGCCCCGTCGTTTCAAGGATGTGATCGACGCCGGGGCTCGCTTCTTTCAGTTCGGCCTGCCGGTTGACGACCAGCACCGCCGAGCGCGCAGCGGCCAGCGCCGTGGCCGACATATGATCGGGCCGGACGATGCCCTGCCGTGTGCGCGCCAGCGCGTTGGATTGTGCGGCGAGTGTGAGCGCCATGGTCATCAGCGGCAGGACCAGCAGCAGCAACGCCGGGCCGGCGCTGATCCCCGCGCCGCTGCGCAGGCCGGATGCGGCGAGAACCGCTGCCGACGCGACAACCAGCGTGGCCGATGCCGCATGGGCCTGCCGCACGATCCGGGGCGCGGCCAGCCATTCCGCACCGAGCGCGCAGGCTGCCAGCATCGCAGCGACGCCCGCAAGACCATCGGGCCATGGGCCAACCGCCAGAACCAGCATTCCCGCGCCGGTCAACGCCAGCGCATCCTGCGGCCGGCCAAAGCGGACGCCGGCCAGACCCAGCGCCGCAACAGCAACCATGGTCAGCACAACCGGCATCAGTGGGGCAAACAGGTCGCGAGCGATCAGCATCGGCGGAATGGCAGCCACGCCGACCACCAGCATCACCAGCCGCGCGAGTGTGAAACTGCCCAGCCAGGGGCCAACCGCCGGATCACCGGAATGACCTTGCGGCAGGAAGGGCTCAACAATCAGGCGAGGCATGTCATTACGCATGGAACCAGCAACGTGACGCGAACATTGCCTGCACCTTTGTCGGCCAGCCGTTAAGTCCGCACTAAGGTAAAGACCGGCTGAGGCGACGGGCCGACCGGAGCCGGCTCATTTGTCCGGTCATGGTGAAGAGGATGTTGATGGGGCCTGCCTCCTAAACGTCGTGGTCACTTCTTGGCGCTATGACTGTGGCAGGGGCTGGCACAAGGATCACGGATCATGGGCATCCTGCGGATGGGGATTGCAGCGCTTGGCATCGCCGGCATGGTGATGGTGGCCGAGCGCAACACGGGCGAGCCGGTGACGCCGGTCGCCGCCACCGCCAGTGCGACCAGTCAGGTGCTGACGCTGTGCCAGAAGCAGCCGGACCTCTGTGTCACCGCGGCAGGGGCCGGTCTTGCCGCGCTCGGAGCCGGCAGCGCGGCAGCCCTCCAGCCGCCCGCGCCGGCCGCGCCGCCCGTGATGGCCGCCCCGGCAGAGACCGCTCCTGCCCCCCGGCTGACAACGGCGTCGATTGCGCCCACACTCGCGCGCAGGGAGGACACGCGTCGCCTTGTCCGGGCCAATGTGCCGCTCCCGCCGCGCCGACCGGTCGCCCTGCGCTAGCACGCTCTTGACGGTGACAAGGTCCCTGCGCGACACAGGGGCATGACAGCCACGCCACAACACGCCCTCGACGCCATCCGCGACGATCTCGCCTTTCTCGACGACTGGGACGAGCGCTATCGCTACATCATCGACCTGGGGCGCACGCTGGCGCCGCTGACCGATGCCGAGCGCACAGAGGCAACGCGCGTGCGCGGCTGCGCCAGCCAGGTCTGGCTGATCAGCGAAACATCCGGCAGCGGCGACGGGATGGTGCGCCTGACCTACCGGGGCGACAGCGACGCCCATATCGTGCGCGGGCTGGTGGCACTGACGCTGGCGATCTATTCCGGGCAAACGGCGCAGGACATCCTCGACACCGACGCCGGCGCGATTTTCGGCGCGATCGGCCTCAGGGATCATCTCACGCCGCAGCGCTCCAACGGGCTGGCGGCCATGGTCGCGCGCATCAAGGACGATGCCCGTCAGGTGCTGGCACAGGGATCGGGCACGGTAAACGCCGGGCGATAGTCGCCCGCTCCCCACATGTGACGTGCGCCGCGCCGGGCCTTGCCCACCGCCTCGTTGCGATAGCCGTAATGGGTGGCCAGCCGGGCCAGCGCGATCGACAGCACGACCTTGGCCGAACGCGCCGGCCAGCGACGCTCGCGCTCGACCGCATCCAGCCCCTTGAGAAAGCCACAGACGTCGATCAGCAGGCCGGACAGGTCCGGGCCGACGACATCCAGCGCGGTCTGGACCCGCTGGCGCGCGGCCAGTGCCGCCTCGCCGGGCGACAGGCCTTGTCCCGGCGCGTTGGCGGAGGGGCCGGCCTCCCAGCGCACGGTCATGCGCGGCAGCATCTGCGCCAGCGTCAGGTCAGCCCGCAGGCGCTCGCCGGCGGCAAACTCCGCCTCGCCAAGCCAGCGCGGCTGGCCGCGCCCGCCGCCGCGGCGATAGAGCCAGAGCAACGGGCTTTCGGCCGTTTCCACCATGCGGGGCGCGGCCTTGGTGCCCTCTTCGAGCATCAGCGCACCATGCTGGGCGCGAAAGCCCCAACCCGCCGGCGCTGCCTGCCGCCGCGCGCGGGCCACACCGGCCTCGGTCAGCGCCAGCGTCTCGCCCCGCGCGGTCTGCCGCCAGGACGCCAGCCCATCGGACACCAGCGCTTCGGCAGCCGCCCGCGGGGCGCAGCCGGCCTGCACCGTCACGCCCTTGCGCGGCCGGAACACCCGGATCGTCTCGCCATCGCCGCGCACCGAGACGCCCGGCTCGGCCAACAGCGCCAGAAGCCGATGAGATGCCTCCCGTTGCTCGGTCCCGAATTGCCCAACTTCGATCGACATCGCTGCCCTCCGTCCTATGATTGACAGGATTAAAGGATCATGTTCCTATTATTTCGTCAATAAAGGATTTTAGTAATGTCTGTGTCGCCTCCCCGTCAAACTGCGATTGTCGCTCAGGCCCGAACCGCAATGGACACGCTGATCAGTCAACGCGTGCGGTTCTATGATCGGGAGCGCGACCTGCCATCACTGCTGCCGGACATTTTCTGGGGACCCCGCCTCGCCGAGCCGACGACGGGCGCGGTCCGGATTGCCCTGCTGCTGGCGCTGGCCCGCGAGCGGCGTCTCGGTGCCCGGCGACACCGGGGCTACAGCCTGAGCCGGCATATCGCGCTGGCCGTCGCCTACCGGGCCGAAACGGACGCGACGCCGGTCACCACCAATGAAAAGCCCGCCTGCCCCTGAACGGAGCGGCGGGCGTTGTCGTTCTTCTCAGCGAACCGCCCGAGGGCGGCTGACGTCAGCGACCGCGACGGCGCTGCTGGCCCAGACCCATTTCCTTCGCCAGCCGCGAGCGGGCGGCGGCGTAGTTGGGAGCAACCATCGGATAGTCGGCCGGCAGGCCCCACTTCTCGCGATACTGCTCGGGCGACATGTTGTACTGCGTGCGCAGGTGACGCTTCAGAGACTTGAATTTCTTGCCGTCCTCAAGACAGACGATGAAATCGGCTGCAATGGACTTCTTGACCGCGATGGCGGGCTTCTGCGGCTCGCTCTGTTCCTCAACGACACCGCTAGTCAGCCGGGTAAGAGCCGAGTGGATGTCGGCGATCAACGCCGGCAGGTCTGAGGCAGGCACCGAGTTGTTGCTGACATAGGCAGATACGATATCGGCAGCCAATTCGATGTAGTTCGCTTCGTCTGACATGTGTTCTTGTCCTTGAGGTGAAATCGTGACCTGATTTCCTGTGCTGTGCGGTTCGGGTTTATTTCAGCCCAGACCCGATGGCCGCACGGTTCATCACTTGAGGGAACACTGACCGTCGCACGGTGAGGGTGCTGGTTACAGCGATTCCCCTGCATGATGTGAAGAATGTATAAGTTGAAGCACACCCCTTCGCAACAAGTATTCCCGAATTTTACATTCAAAATTCGCGTTTTTGCTGATATCCTGCAGTTGAGCAAATCCTATATGCAAACCTGCAAGGAAATGCCGCGCGATGCGGACTTGTACGAAACGACCATGGTCCGCAAAGATGATGGTGGCGCGGCGGGCGGCTCAGCGCCTATGGTCATTGCCGCACGCCGCCGTTTCATTGTCTTGCTTGCTCAGGAATTGCTGATGGGAACCGGTCCTGTTTGGCCCCAAACCCGCCCTCCCCGCGCCCGGCGCGAGCCTGTCGCGCTGACCCGGCACGGCGTCAGCTGGAGCGACGACTTCGCCTGGCTGAAAGCAGACAACTGGCAGCAGGTGCTCAAGGAGCCGGGCGCGCTTCCGGCTGACATCCGTGCCTATCTGGACGCGGAAAACCGCCATGCCGCCCGTCTTATGCGGCCGCAACGCACGCTGATGGCGACTCTGGTGAAGGAGATGCGGGGGCGCATTGCCGAGGCGGACAGCGATGTGCCGGTCGAGGATGGTCCCCATGCCTATTACCGGCGGTTCCGGCGCGGCGGCAATCACCCTCTCGTCTGCCGCATGCCGCGCGGTGGCGGCACCGAGACGGTGCTGCTCGATGCCGAGGCGCTGGCCCGTGATCATGCCTTCTTCGCGCTCAAGGCGAGCCGCCAGTCGCCGGATCACCGGTTACTGGGCTGGGGCGCAGACACCAACGGCTCGGAATACTGCACCCTGACCGTGCGCGATCTCGCAACCGGATCGGACATCGACTCGGTGGCCGATACGACCGGACGGCTGGTCTGGCTCGCCGATTCGAGCGGCTTTCTTTACGTCAGGCTCGACGACAAGCATCGCGACAACCGCGTCTTCCTGCACAGGATCGGCCACCCGCAGACCGCAGACATCCTGCTGCATGAAGAGACCGAACCGGGCATGTTCATTGCGCTCGGGCAGACGCAGGACAGCGCATTCATCACGCTGACCATCGGCGATCACGAGACCAGCGAGGTCCGGCTTGTCGATCCGGCCAACCCGGCCGCGACGCCGCGGATCGTCGCTCCGCGCCAGACCGGGATCCAGTACGACATCGACCATCATCAGGGCCGGTTCATCATCCTGACCAATGCCGACAGCGCGACCGATTTCAAGATCGTGACCGCGCCGGTCGCCACGCCGGGCCGGGACACCTGGGTTGATCTCGTCCCGCATGAGGACGGTCGCCTGATCGAGGACTTCGCCTGCTTTGCCGGCCATCTGGTCTGGCAGGAGCGGCGGGATGCCGTGCCGGCGCTGATGATCCGGCGCTGGCGCGACGGCGAGAGCCACGCCATCGGCTTTGACGAGCCAAGCTATGCGCTGTCATTCAGCGCCGGCGACGAATTCGACACCACGCGGCTGCGCTTCACCTACTCGTCGCTGACGACGCCGCAGGAAACCTACGACTACGACATGGAGACACACGATCGGGTGCTGCGCAAACGGCGCACCCTGCCTTCCGGCCACAACCCGGGCGATTATCTTCTCAGGCGGATCGAGGCGAAGACCGACGACGGCGCGCTGGTGCCGGTGTCGCTGCTGATGCGCAAGGGCCAGCGGCGCGACGGGCTGGCGCCCTGCCTGCTCTATGGTTACGGCGCCTATGGGATCACGATGAGCGCCGGATTCCGCTCCAACATCCTGTCTCTGGTCGATCGCGGCTTCGTCTTTGCAATCGCCCATATCCGCGGCGGCAAGGACAAGGGCTATCGGTGGTACGAGACCGGCAAGCGGGCTGACAAGGTCAACAGCTTCACCGACTTCATCGCCGCCGCCGAAGCGCTGGTGGCGACCGGCCACACCCGTGCCGGGCGGATCGTCGCGCATGGCGGCTCGGCCGGCGGGCTGCTGATGGGCGCGGTCGCCAACATGCGTCCCGATCTGTTTGCCGGCATCATCGCGCAGGTGCCGTTCGTCGACACGCTGAACACGATGCTTGACAAGGACCTGCCGCTGACCCCGCCCGAATGGCCGGAATGGGGTAATCCCATTGAAAGCGCTGCGGATTTTGCCACCATCCGGGCCTATTCGCCCTATGACAACGTCAAGCCGCAGGCCTATCCGGCGATGCTCGTCGAAGGCGGTCTGACCGATCCGCGCGTCACCTACTGGGAGCCGGCGAAGTGGGTCGCCAAACTGCGGGCCACCATGACCGGCGGCGGACCGATTGCGTTCTTCACCAACATGGAGGCAGGGCACGGCGGCATCAGCGGGCGGCTCAAACGGCTCAGCGAGGATGCGCGGGTCTATGCCTTCGCGCTCGCCGCCATCCAGGCCGCCCGTGCTGTCCCGACCCGGATGGTGCCTACGGGGCTGCCGGTCAGGCGGGCTTCACCCCGCCGTCGATGAAGTCGCGCAGGTCCTCCAGACTTTTGAAGTAAAGCGTCTGCCCTTCGGCTTCCGCCACGACGGACCCGTCGGAATACATCGTGTACTTCGCCCCGCCCGATTCGTACGCCCCGACCACCTCCGCCGTCGGCGCCGGCGCAGGCTCGTCTGCCGGCATCGGCGCGTCGGGCATCTCTGGAGCCGGCTCGTCCTGCGGCGCGGCGGCGGCAACCGGTGCCGGCGCGAGGTCGGATTCAGGAGCGGGCGGCTCGGTCATTTCGGGCTTCTGATCCTTCCTGCCCTTCTTGCCGCGCAGCGATTTGAGCGGGATCAGCCGGTCAAGTTCCTGCTCGAAGGCGGCCAGCGGATCGTCACGCACGGGCGTAGCGGTTGCCGGCGCCGCGTCGGTCGCCAGCGCATCATGAGCCGGCAGGGCCGGTTCCTCGGGCGCGTCGGCAATCGGGTGGGCATCGTCGATCACCGGCGTCAGCACCTCGATCGGCGGATCAACCGGCTCGGGCGCTGCCACCGCAACCGGCGGCGCGGGATCGGTGTGGCGCAGCGTCTGAATCGCATCGGCAACCGCCTGCTCGGCCGTCTCGCGGCTGGCAGCCAGAGCGGCGCCGGCGGTGACGGTTGCGGCACCAGCCGCGGCACCGACCTTGCCGAACGACAGCGACGGCAACTGGAATTTCGGCCTTTCGGCAGCCGGTGCGACCGGCGCGGCTACCGGCGCGGCAACGGGATCGGGCATAACCGGCGGCGGTTCAATGGCGGGGTCCTGCCTGACCACGGGGCGCAGCGGTTCACTCTGGACCACGACCGCAGACGGTCCCTCGACGCCGGCGCGTGCCGGCGTTCCACGGGTCAGCGCGGCGGACAGTGCATCAAGCCGGCTGGTCGCAGTGCCGATGGCGAAGGTGATCGCACCGCCGGCAATCGCGGTGGCGGACGCGGCGGTCCATGCCATGCCGCGCTCTGTCGGCAAGGCTTCAAGGCCAAACATCAAGCCGATTGCGCCGATAATGGCGATTACACCGCCGAGGAACTGAACGGCCAGAGCCATTGCCGCCTCCCATTTCTTTTTGCGCGCCAAGCGGCGCTTAACCATGATTCGACCATTGCGCCGCAAAAATGCAAAGATTTTGCCAACGAATGACGCAAGCGCACCCTCCAATCGAATGAGAGAGGGCATAAAAGCACCCGATGTTGTTGAAGCGAGGCGGTTGCACCCTGCGCCGGCAGTCACTACCTTGACGGATGAGGGGGCGCCGCCTTGGCTTGCAGCCCCGTCTTTCAGGCCACGCACCCAGAGGTTTTGCCATGTCCTTCAGCTTGCCGGATCTTCCCTACGCCCATGATGCCCTTCAGCCCTACATGTCGAAGGAGACACTGGAATACCATCACGACAAGCATCATCTTGCCTATGTCAACAACGGCAACAACCTGCTCAAGGGATCGGAGTGGGAAGGCAAGAGCCTCGAAGAGGTCGTGAAAGGCTCGTTCGGCAAGAATGCCGGCCTGTTCAACAACGCCGGCCAGCATTACAACCACCTGCACTTCTGGAACTGGATGAAGCCGAACGGCGGGGGCGACAAGCTGCCGGGCGCGCTTGAAAAGAAGATCATTGAGGACCTCGGCTCGGTCGCCAAGATGAAGGAAGACTTCATCCAGGCCGGCGTCACCCAGTTCGGCTCGGGCTGGTCGTGGCTCGCGGTGAAGGACGGCAAGATCGTGGTGATGAAATCGGCCAACGGCGAAAGCCCGCTGGTGCAGGGCGCGGCCCCGATCCTCGGCTGCGACGTGTGGGAGCATTCCTACTACATCGACTACCGCAACCGCCGGCCCGATTACCTGAAGGCCTTCGTCGACCACCTCGTCAACTGGGATTATGTCGACGAGATGTTCCAGAAGGCGATGAAGTAAGGTCCGCACGACCATCGAC
>CALCZO010000285.1 GCA_937903315.1 uncultured Alphaproteobacteria bacterium | reverse complement strand
TCGACACATCCATGTCGCCGAAATAGGTCAGCACCAGCGAGCGGGGGATCGGCGTTGCCGTCATCACCAGAAGGTCCGCCGCCTCGCCCTTGGCGCTGAGCGCCAGCCGCTGATGCACGCCGAAGCGGTGCTGCTCGTCAACCACCGCCAGCGCCAGATCGCGGAACGCCACATCATCCTGAAACAGCGCATGGGTGCCGGTGACGCAATCGATCGAACCGTCCGCCAGCCCGGCAAGCACGGCGGCGCGCTCGCTGCCCTTGCTGCGCCCGGTCAGCACGGCAAGCCGGATGCCGGCCGCCTCGCACAAGGGGTTGAGCCGGTCAAAATGCTGGCGGGCGAGAATGTCGGTCGGTGCCATCAGCGCCGCCTGCCGCCCGGCCTCCACTGCCGCTGCCATGGCCAGCAGCGCGACGATCGTCTTGCCGGACCCGACATCGCCCTGAAGCAGCCGCAGCATCCGCTCGCCCGAGGCCATGTCGGTCAGGATCGCTTCCAGCGCCCGCTCCTGCGCCCCGGTGAGGCTGTAGGACAACGCGGCGCGGATCACCGCCGCCCGCGCGCCGGTGCCGCACGTTGCCCGCCCCGCCGCCGCCTTCATCCGCCGGCGCATCAGCACCAGAGCAACCTGGCTGGCGAGCAGTTCGTCATAGGCGAGCCGCGTCAGCGCCGGCGGCTCGCTATCCTCGGCAGCCGGCAATCCGGGCGCATGGGCGACATCCAGCGCCGCGCGGAACGCGGGCCAGTCACGCTGCGCCGCCAATGCCGGATCGAGCCATTCGGGCAGGTCCGACAGCCGGTCGAGCGCCGCGGCGATGGCGGTCTGCACACGCTTGAGCCCCAGCCCCTCGGTCAGCGGATAGACCGGCTCGAACGCGGGCAGCGTCTCCGCCTCGCTGACCGGAACCACCCGGTCGGGATGGGTCATCTGGCGATGCCCGTCGAAGAGGTCGATGACGCCGGACACGATCCGCGTCGCGCCGAGCGGAAAGGTCTTCTCGATCTGCCCGGCGAAGGTCTTGAAAAACACCAGCGTCAGGTCGCCGGTCTCATCGCCGGTCAGCACGCGGTAGGGCGCCCGGCTGCGCCCCGGCGGCGGCGGGCGATGCGCCTCGACGGTGATGCGCACGGTGGCGATGGTGCCGACCGGCGCTTCGGCCAGATTCGGCGACAGCCGCCGGTCGATGACGCCCGCCGGCAGGTGAAAGGCAAGATCGACCAGCCGCGCCCCTGCCCCCTCGCGACCGAGCAGCCGGTCAAACAGCGGCGCGGTGCGCGGGCCAATGCCCGGCAGCCGGGCCACAGCCGAGAACCAGGAATCGAGAACCGCCGGACGCATGGCCGATGATGGCGGCGACCGGCGGCAAAGGTCAACCGTGCGCGGCGGCTACATCCGGTAAGCGCGCCACATCGCGCCAACGATATTCGAATAATCATCGGTCCAGACAGGGGTCTCGGTCTGCGCCAGCCGCCGCCACTTGCCGGCGGTCAGCGCCTGCATCGGCGCATCGTCGGCCGACAGCGCCGCGACCAGCGAACCGGCGCGGCCGCCCTTGAGGAATTCGTTGCCGGTGATCTGGTCAAGCAGGATCACCCCGTTGAGACCGAGGCTCTGCTTGATCGAGGCGACGACGCTGCCCAGTTCCAGATGGCGGTTGGAGATATGCAGCGCCAGCACGCCGCCGGGGTTGAGCCGGCTCATGTACATCGCCACCGATTCCTTGGTCAGCAGATGGACCGGGATGGCGTCTGAAGCAAACGCGTCGATGACCAGAACGTCATATTTTGCCGCGTCCTTGGCCAGCGTCAGCCGCGCGTCGCCGACCACGATCCGCGCTTCGGGCGCGCATTCGGACAGGAAGCGGAACTGGCTCGCGTCCTTGGCAATTGCCACGACGGCGGGGTCGATCTCGTAATAGGTCCAGCGATCCTGTGCCCGGCCATGGCAGGCCAGCGAGCCGGTACCGAGCCCGATGATGCCGATATCAAGGCCGCGGTCCCCGGCACGCGCCTGCTGCATCCTGATGACCTGGCTCATCGGCCCGCCGTCATAGTAGTAGCTGAGCGGTTCGGGCCGCTGCGGCGCGGGGGTGCCGTCGGCGTTGGCGATCCGCATCGTGCCATGCAGCGTCGTGCCGTGCGTCAGCCGGCGGAACTGCCCGTCGTTGCTGATCTGCACCTTGTTGACACCGAAGAACGAGCGGATGGCAAGCTGGTCGCGATCGTGCACGCCGACATCGCCCATCATCACGAACAGCCCGGCCACAATGGTCGTCACCGCCAGCGGGCGGCGGAACAGGATCATCGCGATCACCGCCAGCAGCACCATCAGCGCGACGAGCACATAATGGGTATCGACATCCTGCTGGGCCGGCATCACCCGGATGGCGAGCACGAAAGCGGCGACCACGACCGCCCACAGCGTTGCCTGCGTGCGCCAGTCGGCCAGCTTCGCCGCCGCGACGGTGGGCAGGCACAGCAGCGCCGCGATGATCAGGATCGGATATTCAGTGACGCGGTTGAACACGTTGGGCGCGACAAGGCCGCAGAACAGACCGCCGAGCACACCGCCGAACGACATGCAGAGATAGAACGTCGTCAGATGCGCACTCGCCGGACGCCGCTGGTACAGCCGTGCATGGCAGATCAGCGTGCCGATGGTCATGAACGCCAGATGCAGCACCAGCGACAGCGCCAGATAGGCCTCGCCGACGAACATGAACAGCACCAGCGCGCCCGCCAGCAGCGTCATCAGCCGTTCCATCACCGCCATGCGGAACGGCAGCGGATCGCGGAACACCACCATGAAGGTGGCCAGATACAGCGACAGCGGAATGACCCACAGGAACGGCGCGGCGGCAACATCGGTCGACAGATAGGCGGTGACGGCGACCAGCAGGCCCGAGGGCACGGCAGACAGGCCGATCCACGCCAGATAATCGGCGGCGCGCGGCGCGGCGCCGGCAGCCGCCTGCCGCACCGGCACATCGGCGGCCGCGCCCGGATAGCGCAGTGCCATCAGCCCGGACAGGGCGATCAGCCCGCCGAGCACGAGAAAGCCGAGCGACCACAGGCCGGTCTGCGCCTTCAGCACCAGAAGCGGCTCCATCAGCACCGGATAGAGCAGCAGCGCGGCAAAACTGCCGAAATTCGACGCGCCGTAAAGATAGTACGGATCATGCGCGGTGGGGTGCGCACTGCGCGAGAACCACGCCTGAAGCAGCGGGCCATTGGCCGAGACCGCGAAGAACGGCAAGCCGACCGAGGCCATGAACACGCCGATCAGCCACAGTTCCTGCCCGGAATTGGGCGGATCGCCGATGGTCGCCGAAATGCCGAGCGGCAGGGCAAAGGCCGTGGCGCCGAACAGCGCGAGATGGACGATGATCCCCGCGCGCAGCGGCAGATAGCGCGCCGACAGATGGGCGTAGGCATAGCCCGCCAGCAGCAGCGACTGGAAGAACACCATCGCCACCGACCACACCGCCGGCGAGCCGCCGAGCAGCGGCAGCACCATCTTGGTGAACATCGGCTGGACCGCGAACAGCAGGAACGCCGAGGTGAAGATGGCCGCGACGAAGGCCGTCAGCACCATCGCCGTGCCGCGCGACCGCGCTCCGGCTTTCAGCGTGGCATATCCGGGATCGATCGAGGCCATCGGCAGAACCTTTCGAAAAGTTCTCCGAGAGTTAGGCAAGTGTGCTTAAGGGATTGTTAAATCCGGCCGCCCGGCGAGACCGATCAGCGCGCGATTGCGCGGGCGGCGCCCGCCAGTGTCTCGAACACCGAAAAAACAAACGGTCGCCGGTCGAGATTGTACACGTCAACCTCGATCCGTCCGCTGTTGAGCGCACTCCAGGCCTCGGTCAGGGCAAGCCGAGCGGCGGGCGATTCGGAGTGTTCAGCCAGCCGCGCGCTGAGCCAGTGCAGGCACGATTCGCAAAAGCGGTGGAACATCTCGCGCCCGGTCTTGCCGGCACAGGCCTCCGCAACCGCATCGGTCGCCTGCCCGTCCAACTCCGGCAGGCTGGCAAGCACCGCATCGAGCCGGTCATGGAACGCCAGCATCGTGGCATCCAGCACCGCCAGCGCCTCCTGCACCGAGCCGTGCGCCAGAGCGGCGGCGCGCGCATGCACCTCCGCCGGCTGGTCGCCATAGCCCGGCAGGCCCATCGTCACCGACGCCACCTCCTCCGGCGCAAGGCCGCGCAGCTTCAGCGACCGGCAACGCGAGCGGATCGTCGGCAGCAGCCGGCCCGGCCGGTTGGCGATGAGCAGGAACAGCCCCTTGACCGGCGGCTCTTCCAGCATCTTCAGCAGCGCATTGGCACCGTTGGCGTTGAGTTCGTCGCAGCAATCGACGATGCAGATGCGATATCCGCCGCCGCTGGCGGTCTTGAGGAACACATCGAGCCCGCGCCAGACATCGCTGACCGCGATTTCCGTTTTCAGGGCCTTGCGCTTGTCGTCCAGCCCGCGCCGGATGACGGCAAGGTCGGGATGGGCCTGCGCCGCGATCTGGTGCGCCACCGCCAGCCCCGGCGGTACATCCAGCGTCGCGGCACGGCCCGCTGCCTCCTGTTCATGCCCGGCATGGGCGAGGAGAAACCGCGCGATGCGGTAGGCGAACGTCGCCTTGCCGATACCCGGCTCGCCCGAGATCAGCCAGGCGTGATGCATCCGCCCCGAGGCGATCGCGCCCAGGATTTCGGCTTCCGCCGCCGTGTGGCCGACCAGCGACAGCATGGCGGCCGGATGCGGCGCCTCGGCAAACCGATCTGCCTCCGGCACCTCGCTGTCGGGCGAGTCCAGAATGACAAGCCCGCTCACGCCGGCCCTCTCGGCGTCATGAGGCGCGGCAGCCGCTGGTCAACCACCGCCATCAGTGCGGCGAACACCGTCTCGGCATCGCCGCTGGCATCGATGACGGCACAGCGCTCCGGCTCGTCGGCGGCAATTGCCAGAAACCGCTGCCGGACTGCCTCGTGAAAACCGTGAGAACGGCGCTCGAACGTGTCCGAGGACGACAGTGCCTGCCCATGCCGCAGCGCGGCGCGGCGCAGCCCTTCAGCCACCGGCAGATCGAGCATCAGGGTCAGGTCGGGTTTCAGCCGTCCGACCGCCATCCGCTCCAGCAGCCGGATGCGCGCCGCACTGATTCCGCCGCGCGCGCCCTGATAGGCGCGGGTCGAATCGTAGAACCGGTCGGAAATGACGACGCCGCCCGCAGCCAGCGCCGGCGCGATGCGGGCGCGGATATGGTCGCGCCGCGCGGCGGCAAACAGCAGCGCCTGCGTCATCGCATCGAACCCGTCGAGCGTCGGATCGAGCAGCACGCCGCGGATCGCCTCGGCCCCGGCGGACCCGCCCGGCTCGCGCGTGACCGTCACGGCATGACCGAGTGCCGACAGACGGGCGCTGAGCAGCCGCCCCTGCGTCGACTTGCCGGCGCCCTCGCCGCCTTCCAGCGTGATCAGACAGCCACGGGTCACGGCTTGGCTTCGTCCTTGCGCGTCGTCAGCGAGCGGAACCCGTCCTTGATCAGCGTCCGGCCCAGTTCGACCGCCGAATCCATCGCCCGCTGGGTCAGCGTCCCGGTTTCGACCGCCTCGCCGGTGACCAGCGGCGTTTCCATCACCAGCGTCTGGCCGCGATAGACCTGAAGCCGCGCGACCTCCGCCCCCGCCGCGACCGGCGCGGGGATGGGACCACGATAGGCGATCTTCGCGCTCATCCGCTCGGGCGCGCCGCGCGGCACCGGCAGGCGGACGTCCTTTGGCGCGACCAGCGGCACGCTGCCCTTCGCTCCGCCGAACAGCGCCGCTTCGCCGACCACTGTGCCCGACGCGATCAGCGTCTTGACCTCGAATGACCGGAACCCCCAGTCGATCATCTTCTTGGCCTCGATCTGGCGGTCGCGCGCGGTTTTCAGCCCGCTCATCGCCAGCACCAGCCGGTGGCCGTCCTGCACGGCGGAGGCCACGAGCGAATAGCCCGATTCCTCAAGAAAACCGGTCTTCAACCCGTCAGCGCCCATATCCATGGTCAGAAGCGGGTTGCGGTTCTGCTGCTTGACGCGGTTCCACAGCATCTCCTTCTGGGCGAAGATGCCGTAATGCTCGGGATAGGTGCGGATGACATGCAGAGCGAGCTTTGCCATGTCGCGCATCGTCACCTTCTGATCCGGCGCCGACCAGCCGTTGGCGTTGCGGAAAGTCGATTGCGTCAGCCCGACGATCTTGGCCCGCTCGTTCATCAGCCGGGAGAAATTCTCCTCCGAGCCGGAAATCCCCTCGGCCAGCACGATCGCCGCATCGTTGCCCGAGGCGACAATCAGACCGGCGAGCAGGTCGGACACCTTCGCCCGCATATTGGGCGTGAGGAACATCGCTGAACCGCCCGCCGGCGCGCCGCCGCGCCTCCAGGCAAATTCGGAGGTGATGAATTCGTCGTCGAGCTTCAGCCGCCCGGCTCGGATTTCATTGAAGATCACCTCGGCGGTCATGATCTTGACCAGACTGGCCGGGGAAACCGGCGTTGTGCCGCCGACATCGAACAGAACCGCACCGGTCTCGGCATCGATGAGTACCGCCTGCGGCGCGGCGGTCTGGAATGTCTGCGAAACACCGGCACCAGGGGCCAGCAGCACGGATGCCAGCACAATGGCCCGCCTGAGGACCTTCGAAAAACCGGAAAAACGCATCATTGATCAAGCAAACCTGTTTGACCGGCAGTCTTGGCCGGAAACAGCGGCAAAATCAATGGACCCGTCGGATCAGCGCGCGCGCTTTGCGGTCCCGTCGGCCTGGGCGACAAAGCGGATCGGCGCAACACCGGCCAGCGGATTGGCTTTGCTGAACCGCCCGGCCCCCTGCACCTGAGGCGCAAACGACAGTGGAACCACGCCGTCCAGCGCCGAAATCCGCGCCTGCACGGGGCTGGCCGCACCGGGAATCGTATTGAGATCGAACGGGCGATCGGGCGGCAGCGGCACGCCGCGCGCCGGGGCGAACGCCGGTGCCTCATCCTCGATGACCGCCGGGATCGGCGAGGCATTGGGCTGCGGCCGCGAGGCGAACGCGGCGGCCTGCGGCACCGGCGCGGCCGGGCGCGGCGTCGCCGCCGGGCGGAACACGGGATCGGCGGAGGCCACCATCGTCGCCTGTGACGACGGCAATCCGTCCGACGTCGCCGGGCGGCCATCGGTGCGCAGCGAGGCGGCAAGCTTCACATCATCCGAACCCGCGAGCCCGGCCTTGCCGAGATAGTCGATCCGGATGCGCGTTGTGCCGAGATGGCGGAAATCGAGCGCATGGGCGACACGCTCGGACACGTCCATCACCCGGCCGCCGTGATACGGCCCGCGATCGTTGACGCGGACGATGATCGAATGGTTGTTGCGCATGTTGGTGACGCGCGCATAGCTCGGCAGCGGCATCGTCGGATGCGCGGCAGTGTACGACCGGCGGTCATAGATCTCGCCGTTGGCGGTCTTGCGGCCATGGAATGCCTCGCCATACCACGACGCCATGCCCGCCTGCGTATGGCCAACTGGCCGGTCCGACGGGTAATAGGTGCGCCCGGCGATGCGGTAGGGATTGCCGATATGCAGCTTGCCGCCGCCCTTGGGCACGGCCTCGCCATCGGCGACGACGCGCGGGCTGGCCCGGCCATATTTGCTGACATCGGAAAATGCGCCGATCTCGCGGCTGCCGCTCGACCGGGCGGTCTGCTGGGGCTGGTTGGCGCAATTGGCGACCAGAAGACCGGTTGCCGCCGCAGCGAACAGCCGCACGGTCCGCGCAGCACCCGAAACGACAACAGGAGGAGCGAATTTCGGCGCGCCGATCAGCAACGCCCCGGTGTCAGTGGCAGTCATGTCTACTCCGTCGATGCGGCCCAGAAACGCGCAGCCGCCCGATTTGATCAATCCGGACAATGGACTGTTCAGGTTTAGTACGGGTTAATGACACCAGAAACGCCGGTCAAGCAATGCGGTGCATCAAGGTGAAGGCCATGCAAATGCGGCTTTTTCGGGAAAATGCCCGCCGCGCGCCACAAACCGCACCGCGACCGATGGTCGCCGCCCTTGCGCGGGGCCGCCATTCTGCGCTAGCCAGAGCGGACCGGAAGGGTGGCCGAGTGGTTTAAGGCAGCGGTCTTGAAAACCGCCGTGGGT
>CALCZO010000284.1 GCA_937903315.1 uncultured Alphaproteobacteria bacterium | reverse complement strand
CCGGCGATTTCGGCGCGGTCGATGCTGTGCGCGGGGTGAGCTTCGCCATCCATCCGGGCGAGACGGTCGGGATTGTCGGGGAGTCGGGGTCGGGCAAGAGCCAGACCATGCAGGCGGTGATGGGCCTGCTGTCAGCCAACGGGACGGCCAGCGGAACGGCCCGTTTCATGGGCCGCAACCTGATCGGAATGGCCGAGCGCGAGATCAACCGGATCCGCGGCAAGAACATCGGCATGATCTTTCAGGAGCCGATGTCGTCTCTCGATCCGCTCTATCCCATCGGCGCGCAGATGATGCTGCCGATCCGCCGGCATTCCGGCCTTTCGGCCCGTGCCGCGCGCGACCATGCGCGCGAGTTGCTGTCGCTTGTGCAGATGCCGGACCCGGGCGAGCGCTTCCAAGCCTATCCGCATCAGCTGTCCGGTGGCCAGCGTCAGCGCGTGATGATCGCCATGGCCATTGCCCACCGGCCGAAGCTGCTGATCGCCGATGAACCGACGACGGCCCTCGACGTCACGATCCAGGCGCAGATTCTGGACCTGATCAATGATCTTAAAGACCGGTTCGGCATGGCCGTGGCGCTGATCAGTCACGATCTCAATCTCGTCCGCCGCCATGCCGGCCGGATCGTGGTGATGCGGGCAGGCGAGATCGTCGAGCAGGGGTCGACCGACGCCGTCTTCCGCGCGCCCCGGAGCGGCTATACGCGGATGCTGCTCGACGCCGAACCTGTGCGTCCGGACCGGCGGCGGCAGGTGCCGGACGAGACCCTCTTGTCCGCCTCGCATCTCTCCGTCGCCTTCGACCGGCAGCGCCGCCTGCTGGCGCGCCGTCCGCCCGCGTTTGTTGCCGTTGACGATGTCTCGTTGAGCATCCGCGCGGGCGAAACCCTTGGCATTGTCGGCGAATCAGGTTCGGGCAAATCCACGCTCGGGCGGGCGCTGCTGCGTCTGGTGCCAGCCAGCGGGCAGGTCCGCTTCGGACCGACGGACCTTTCGGCCCTGCCTGAGCGCGACCTGCGCGCGCTGCGGCATCACATGCAGGTGGTGTTTCAGGATCCGTTCGGATCGCTGTCGCCGGCTATGACCGTGGGCGATATCGTCGGAGAGGGCCTGAAGGTGCACGAACCGTTCCTGCCGCGTCATCAAAGGGAGGCACGGGTCGCCGAGTCCCTGACGGCGGTCGGGATCGATCCCGCCTTGCGAAACCGCTTTCCGCATGCGTTCTCCGGCGGTCAGCGCCAGCGGATCGCGATTGCCCGTGCGCTGGTGCTCAAGCCGCGGCTGATCCTTCTCGACGAGCCGACATCGGCGCTGGACCGTACGGTGCAGAAGACGATCCTCGATCTGCTCCGCAGCCTCCAGCAACAGCATGGCCTCGCCTATCTGTTCATCAGCCATGACCTCAAGGTGGTGCGGGCGATGGCGGACCGGATCATCGTGCTGAAGGATGGGCGGATCGTCGAAGAGGGCGACACCGAGGCGATCATCACGGCGCCGCAGCATGAATACACGCGCGCGCTGATGCAGGCGGCGTTTCTGCCCGGCGGGGCCTGACGAGCCTCTTTGCGTCACCCCCGCACTCCTGTAGACTGCGGGCTGTTCCAATCGCGACGGTTCCGCGATGTTGGCAACAGGGGAGAGCGACCATGTCAGGCTGGGTAATTCTTGCGGTTCTCGTCGGGTTGGCGCTGTGGGGCGTTGGGCTCTACAATGGCCTCGTGACCATGCGCCAGCGGGCGCATCAGGCTTTTGCCGATATCGACGTGCAGCTCAAGCAGCGCCACGACCTCATCCCCAACCTCGTCGAGACCGTCAAAGGCTATGCGGCTCATGAGAAGGATACGCTCGATGCGGTGATCAAGGCGCGCAACAGCGCCATGTCAGCGCAGGGCACCGCGGGACAGGCGCAGGCGGAAGCTGGGCTGAGCGGGGCACTCGGACGGCTGATCGCCCTGTCGGAAGCCTATCCCGATCTGAAGGCCAACACCAATTTCCAGCAATTGCAGACCGAGTTGTCCGACATCGAGAACAAGCTCGCCGCCGCGCGCCGGTTCTTCAACAACGCGGTCGCCGAATTCAACGCCGGCATCGAGAGCTTCCCCGCGGTGCTTCTGGCCCGCCAGTTCGGCTTTCAGGCGATGACGCTGTTCGATCTGGGCGGCGACACCCGCAAGACGCTTGATGCCGCCCCGCCGCAAGTGAAGTTCTGACCCATCGGGAGGGGCTGCGGATGAGCGGCGCCTTCGGCCTCTATACCCATATCCGCGCCAATCGGCGCCGGTCGATCCTGTTGATCGGCGGGCTGTTCCTGCTGGTCTATCTGATGGTCTTCGCCGGCGCTCTGATGGCCGAGTCCCTTGCGGGAGGGCCTACGCTGGATGTGATGATCAGGCGGGCAGGTGAGGCGACGCTGCGCCACGCGCCTCTGGCCACCGCTGCCGCCCTCGGCTGGATCGGGATCGCCTATCTCTTTCACCAGCGGATGATCGATGCGCTGACCGACAGTCATCCGGTCAGCCGCGCCGAGGCGCCGGAACTCTACAATCTTCTGGAAAACCTCTGCATCTCGCGCGGGGTCACCATGCCCCAGCTCAAGATCATGGAAAGCGAGGTTCTCAACGCCTTTGCCAGCGGCATGACCGAGCAGCAATATGCCGTCACCGTCACGCGCGGCCTGCTTGAAGCGCTCGACAAGCGCGAACTGGAAGCGGTGCTGGCCCATGAACTGACACATATCCGCAATGGTGACGTCCGCCTGATGGTGATTGCGGTCATCATCGCCGGGGTCATCTCGTTCGTTGCCGAACTGCTCTATCGCTGGTTCGCCTACGGTCCGCAGGTGCGCTATTCCGATGGCGACGGGCACAAGGACCGCCGGGCGGGGCCAGCCGCCGCCGCGCTGTTTCTCGCCATCGCGATCATCATCGTCGCGTGGGTGCTGTCCGGCATGCTGCGCTTTGCCCTGTCGCGCACCCGCGAGTATCTCGCCGATGCCGGCGCGGTCGAACTGACCAAGGACCCTGACGCGATGATCTCGGCGCTGCTCAAGATCTCCGGCCACGCGGAAATCCCCGGCGCTCCGTCCGGACTGATGGAAATGTGCATCGAGAACCAGCATTCAGGCTTTGTCGACCTGTTTGCGACCCATCCGCCGATCGAGGACCGCATTGCCGCGCTCGTCCTCCATGCCGGCGGACGCACGCCGGATGTTGCTCCGACGCCGCCATCGTTCACCCGCGATGCTGCTGTTCTGCTCGACCAGCGCCTGTCGCCGTGGGGGCGGCGCGCCTGACGGGTCTCAGCCGGCCGGCATGGCCCGCGCGACAACACCGGAAAAGAACGCGATTCCGTAGGGAATGGCCCGGTCGTCGAAATCGAAGCCGGGGTTGTGCAGCGGCGCGCTGTCACCGTTGCCGATGAACAGGAAGCTGCCCGGACGCGTCTCCAGCATGTAGGAGAAATCCTCGCCGCCCATCATCGGCGGCAGGTCATCGTCGACCCCTTCGGCAAAGCTGCGCGCGACATCGGCGGCAAAGCGCGACTGCTCGGCATGATTGACGGTGACGGGGTAGCCGTAACGGTATTCGAGCCGCGCCTCGGCCCCGAACATCCGCGCCGAATGCTCGACGATCGCCCGGAACCGTGCCTCGGTCTGCTGGCCGATTTCCTTTTCGAGAAACCGGACGGTGCCTTTCAGTTCCGCTGTCTGCGGAATGACGTTCATCGCATCGCCGGCGTGCATGCAGGTGACCGAGACGACGACGGATTTAAGCGGGTCGGTCGTGCGCGAGGCAATCGACTGCAATGCCGTGATCATATGCGCGCCGATCAGCACCGGATCGATCCCCTCGTGCGGCTTGGCGGCATGGGCGCCACGTGCCTCGATCACGATATGGAAATAGACGGTTGCTGCCATCAACGGTCCGGCCCGCAGGCCGAAATGGCCGACCGGCAGACCCGGCAGGTTATGCAGGCCATAGAATTCCTGAATGCCGAAGCGGCTGACCAGGCCATCATCCAGCATCGCCTTGGCGCCGGCGCCGCCTTCCTCTGCCGGCTGGAAAATGACAGCGACCGAGCCATCGAAATCACGGGTCTCCGCCAGATGGCGGGCGGTTCCCAGCAGCATCGCGGTGTGCCCGTCATGGCCACAGGCGTGCATCTTGCCGGGGTTCTTCGAGGCATAGGGCAGGTTGGTCTGCTCTGTGATCGGCAGGGCGTCCATGTCGGCCCGCAGGCCGACGACACGGCCGCTGGCCGTCGACCGGCCCTTGATGATCCCGACGACGCCGGTCCGCCCCAGTCCCTCGACCACCTCGTCAACGCCGAACGAGCGCAGCTTGGCGGCAACGAATGCGGCGGTCTGCACCACATCGTACAGCACTTCGGGGTTGGAATGGATCGTCCGGCGCCATTCGGCCACATCGCTCTTGAGCGCGACGATGCGGGGATCGATACGGGTCATTGCCTGTCTTTCATGTCCGTTCAACGCAACGATCCGCCGGCGATCGACGAGAGCCGCTGCGTAAGGGGTGTGCGTTCAATATTTGCGGCGCAGCGCCCAAGGTCAATGGCGCTCTGCATTCTGGATCGGCATTTCCGGCGCCCGCACCGCAGCGGCCGGCCGTGCAGTCCGGTACTGGCCGTTATGCACGGCGACCATCATCATGCCGGCCACGATCAGCACGCTCTGCCACCAGGCCTGCATCGCCGTCGGGTCGAGAAACGCGAACACCGTCGCTGCCGTCAGAACGGCCATGCCGGTCTGCGCGAGCGGCTGGCCCATCATCCTCAAAGCGGAAAATGCGCCGTACAGCAGGGCGGCGAGCAGGACCGCGCCGGGCAGGCCGAGATCGAACCACAGCATCGGCAGGATGCCGTCAGGTCCGTTGGGGTTGATCATCCCGGCGAGCTGGGCGCGGTAGGTGGCATCAAAGCCATGGCCGGTAAGAAGCCGGGCCGGCTCCTTGAGAAACTCGTCGGCCCACAAGCCGATCTGGCTGATCAGGTTTTCAGGTGCCAGCGCAAGCGATTGTCTGAGCGTGCGCGCGCCAATGGCGACCAGCGGCGCCAGAACGGTCGCGGTAGCGGTGGCAATGGCCATCGTCCTGCCGGTCAGCGGTGCGTTGGCCCGCGCAGCCAGAAACACCAGCAGCGCCGCAACCAGCGAGACGGCAGCATCGAGCGATCCGCTGCTCGCGGTTGCGAGCGCCGAGACCACGATCAGCGCAATGCCCTGCCAATGGCGCGCACGCATGAAGGTCCAGGCCACGGCCGGCCAGACCATGACATTGGCGGCAACCGCGGCGCGCCCGAAAGTCGGTGCTTCAGGATCGTTCACCGCCGCGGCGGAAAACGGTGCGATCAGCGCCGTGATGCTGAGCGCCAGCGTCGCCAGGGCAACGCCGATGCTCATCAGATGCAGGTTCGAGGCCCGCATCCGCTCCGGCAACGCGGCGGCGACCGCCAGGGCCAGCAGGCCGTTGCCAAGGCTGCGCGCAGCCCGTTCAGCGGCAGAGGCGGGGAAGGGAGTCCAGACCAGCGACAACATCAGCCACAGCGCCAGCAGGAGCGCGACGAGCCCGAGCGGCGCGCTGAACATGGCACGCACCCGCCGGAAAAACCCTTCCCCGCTCAGCACCAGCGCCGAGACGATGATCAGGAACGACCCGATCGGCACAAGCACGGCAAACGAGCGCCGGGAATAGACCGCAGCGACCGGCGCCACCAGAACGATCAAGCCAAAACCGATGCGCAGCAACAATCCCGCCGCCTCGCGCGCAGGGGAATCGTACGAGCGGGTCTCGCGCGTCTCGATGGAGGATGCATCTGGCATGATGCCGGCTGCCTTTCGGGTCCGATCGCAATCACCATGACTGTTAGGCCAAACCGGCGCAAGCGGCTGTAGGGGGGTTGCCACAGTTTCGCCAAAAATGCCAAAGCACGGAGGTCGACTGTCCCTGGACCCGGAGCCCGCCATGACCGCCGT
>CALCZO010000283.1 GCA_937903315.1 uncultured Alphaproteobacteria bacterium | reverse complement strand
GCGGCCTTCTCATGGACCGCTGCCATTCTGCTCATGCTCGCCGACACATCCGAACGCGAGCGCGGTCGCTAACGCGCCTTCTGGAAGGCGATATCCGCGCCTTGCCGCAGGCTGCGCAGCTTGGCCCATGTGATCTCTGGCTCGACCACGCCGAAGCCGGCGAAGGTCGAGAACCCGCAATCCGTGCCGGCGATCACGCGATCCGTCCCGACCGCGGAAACGTAGTGGGCAAGCCGCTGGGCAACCAGTTCAGGGTGTTCAACGAAGTTGGTTGTGGAATCGATGCAGCCGGGAATCAGTACAAGATCGTCCGGTACCTTGGTCTCGTGCCACACCGTCCATTCGTGGCTGTGACGCGGGTTGGCGCCTTCGAACAGCAGCGCGCCCGGCTTGGCTTTCAACAGTTCCGGCAGCACCGCTTTCAGCGCGATATCCCGCGTATGCGGCCCCTCATAGTTGCCCCAGCAGATGTGCATCCTGACCCGGTCGCGCGGCACATTGCGCAAGGCGTTGTTGATCGCTTCGATATGAACGGCCAGACGCCGCAGGAACCCCTGCTCGTCAAGCTCGCGATACATCATGTGCCGTCCGAGCCCGAGATCGGGCGCATCGATCTGGAGGATCAGGCCAGAGGCGACGATCGCTTCGTATTCATGGCGCATCGCGTCGGACAGATCGCCAAGATAGGCGTCCATCGAGGCGTGGTAGTCCGACGGCTGAAACAGCGCGATCACGCCGGGGCTGGCCGCGTTCATGAACCCGGTGTCATAGCCTGCGGTCGCCATCGCCGCCGTCATGGCCGCGATATCCTTATGCAGCGGTTCCAGCGTCTTGAGGCTGATCGGCCCGACGCATTTCGGCCTCCGGTAGGTGGGCGTGCCGCCCGCCCGCGCCAGCCGGTCGCGATAGCTCGGATAGTCGTCGAGATCCTGCGGTGGCCGGCGCGGGGAGTCGCCGTCAAATCCGTTCAACCGGTCCTTGATGTACGTGGCATAGGAGATCTTGGACGTTTCCCCATCCGAGGGGATATCGACCAGAGCCTCTTTCTGCCGCTGCACGATGACGGCCGTCTCCTCGATCATCACCTGATCGAAAGCAGCCTCGTCCAGCCGCATGCCCTTCTCGCGGGCAAACAGCAGATCAGCGACACGGGCGCTGCGCGGCAGGGAACCGACATGGGTTGTACGGATCGTCATGGTGCGCCTCAGTTCGGTTTCCAGGTCGGCCCAGCCGGATCGTCGGTGTTCATGATGCGGTAGAGTCCGCACTCGCCGGTGACCGAGGGGGTGAGGCTGTGCTTCATGTTCGGAGGAACCGCACAGGTGTCGCCCGGGTTGAGAACGGTCTCGCCGCCGTCCCAGGCCAGACGCCAGTATCCGCGCACCGGCATCAGAATCTCGTGGCGCGCCGTGGCGTAGGGCGTGTCGGGAAGCGAACCGCGGGTGAGGAACTCGACCTCGAAGCCCGGCTTGTCGCGCAACACGCCATGCTCGGCGATCACCTTGACCGGCGCCTTGGCCGACAGCGCCATCAGGTCCCAGTAGCGCGCCACATAGTCGCGGACCACAGCGCTGGCGGGAAGCTCAGGATAGGCTTTCAGCTGCTCATCGGTCAGCAGCGGCATCGGCTTGATGCCGTCGGGCAGATGTTCACCCTTCTTGCTGTCATAGAGACGGCCGTTCTCGCCGAGCACGAGGCCATGCGCCTTGGCGTCCTCGATCACCTGCGGCGCCCAGATCACGCCGCCGCCGGCGTTGTTGCCGCCCAGCACCGCCATGATCATCCCGTAGTCCGTCCCGATGTTCTCGAAGCCCCGGAAAATCCCGGTCGGGATGTTGATGATGTCGCCTTCCTCCAGCACCACTTCACCGGCGGTGCCCCACCGGCCCCAGAAGAAGCGCCAGCGCCCCTTGAGCACGAAAAAGACCTCTGCCGTGCGGTGCGAATGCAGGCTGTTGCGGCATTTCGGCGGCTGGCCGGCGGCACCGATATTGAAGCCGGGCGTCTCCCGGATATGGACGTGCTGGTCCTTGGACTCAGAGACACCGGCACCGATGATGGTGAAGTTCTCCTTCTGGTTCGATCCGGGCGTGTGGGCGTCGATGAATGCCGTGCGGCACGGTTGCAATTCACCGTAGCGGACGATGCGGCTCGCCATATCGATCATGTCTGTCTCCTGTTTCAGGCATTGGTGCTCAATGAACGTCTTCGGCCTCGCCCCAGGCGGCGAGGAGCTTGTCGACGGTGAAATCGGGCGCGCGCGCCGCCTCGAGCAGCGGCTTTTCCTTGCGCGTCACAAGATCGATGGCCCGCGGCAGCTCGATCTCCACGCCCGGCTCGATGATGACGGCGCCATGGCGGTCGGCATGGATCAGGTCGCCCGGTCTGACCGTCAGGCCAAAGACCGTGACGGTTTCGTCCATTGCCTCGATGCGCACGAACGCATGACTGGGTGAAATCGTCCCGGCCAGCATGGGAAAGTCCGGATCGACCGCACCGAGATCACGGATGGCGCCATCGGTGAGGACACCTTCAAGCCCGAGCCCCTTGTGCAACGCGACGTTGACTTCGCCCCAGAAGGCCCCGAGCCCCTTGTGGTCGCTGCGGTCCTCGATCACCACAAGGCGCGGGCCGACACCGGCGGCGATATACCGGTAATAGCCGAGCCGTCGCTCACGAACGACGGCAGGCGGCTCCTGCGAGGGATGATCGGCCCGGATGATCGCCGTCTTGGCAAAGCCGACCATCGCCGGCAGGTGCGGTTGAGCCGCGATGACGGTCGAACGGGTGAAGCCGTCGTTCCGGCGTCGCCCCTCGATCGCCTCGATCGCGTTGCAGATCGTCGGCGTATCGACCGCCTTGAGCGCCGCGTAGATCGCGGGATCGAGCATCCGTGTCATTTGACCGCTCCACCGGTCAGTCCGGCTTCGAAATGTTTCTGGATGGACAGGGCTGCGATGAACGCGGGCACCGTGATGAACACACCCGCAGCGGCCATCAGTTCCCACAGGTCGCCCCGCTCGGTGCGGAAATTGACGAGCCCGACCTGCAGGGTCACCGCCTCCTCGCGCGTCAGGATGAGCGCGAAGATGATTTCGTTCCATGTCAGGATGAAACAGAACACCGAGGCGACGATGATGCCGGGAAACGCCATCGGCACGATGACACGGCGGATGATGTCGAGCCGGCTCGCCCCATCGATGAGCGCGGCCTCGTCACACTCGATCGGCACAGCATCGAAAAAGCCCTTCAGCATCCAGATGGCGAAGGGCGTGACAATCGCCAGGTTGACGATCACCAGTCCGATGCGGGTGTCGAGCAGGCCAAGATCCCTGAACATCAGGTAGAACGGCAGGATGATGACCACAGCCGGGATGAACTGGGTTGCCAGCACGAGAAAGAACAGGCTGCGCTTGAACATGAAATCGAAGCGCGAAAACGAATAGGCCGCAAGAATCGCCGCGGGTATGGCGATGGCCAGCGTACCGCCTGCAATCAGGATGCTGTTGAGAATGCGTTGCCCGATGTTCCACGGCGGCTGGAACACCGTGATGAAATTCTCGATCGTCGGCGCAAAGGCAAAGGTCAGCGCATACACGTCGCGCGGCTGTTTGAATGCCGTCACGATCATCCACGCGATCGGGAACACGATGATTCCGAAGAACAGGATGAGAAGGACAGACGGCAGGATGGGAGGGTAACGTCTGGCACTCATGACGCACCCTCCTCGCGCCGCGGCAGGACGAGACGGATGTAGAGGATGCCGACGCCGACAAGCACGGCGGTGAGGATCACGGCCAGCGCCGAGGCAAGGCCCATGTCGTAATGCACGAAGCCAACCGAATAGGTGTAATGCGCCAGCGTCTGGGTGGTGATGCCCGGCCCGCCGCCGGTCAGCGTGGCAACCTGATCGAACATCTTGAGCGCAAAGATCGTCTTGAGGATGGTTGCTACCGCAATGATGCCCCGCATCTGGGGCAGCACGACCAGAAAGATCGCCTGCAGCGGCGAGGCGCCGTCGATCTCGGCAGCCTCCTCGGTTTCCTTGGGGATGGCAGCAAGTCCGCCGAGGAACATCAGCGTGAGATAGGGAAACCAGTGCCACAGATCGGATGCAATCAGCGCCGCCATCGCATAGCCGGGGTTCGCCAGCCAGACGACATCGGCGAGCCATGGGAAAGTAGCGGCAAAGCCCTTGGCAAGCACACCGTGCTCGCCATTGAGCATGAACCGGAAGGACACGCCGATCAGCGCCGGGCTGACGGCGAACGGCAGGATCAGCACAGCCCGGACATGCTTTGCAGGACACCCGCACGACGCAGCAGCAGCGCGAGCGCCAGTGCGGTCAGCACCGTCAGCACGACGTCGAGCACGACGAAAATGCCTGTAACGCTGAGCGCGTTCCAGAACTCCGGCTCTTCAAGAACCAGAAGGTAATTGTCGAGGCCGACCCATTGCTGTGGCACGGCGCTGCGCTTGAGCCGCCAGTCGCGCAGGCTGGTCGTCAGCGCCGACACGACCGGCCACAGCGTCGTGCCGACAACCAGAACGAGCGCCGGCACAAGCAGGCCGTAGCGAATGATCCGATCTGAATTCTGCATGGCGGTCAGCCCGGATCAGAAGCGATCCGGGCCTTTTCCCGTCAACCGCGTCGCACGATGCGTCGGATGGCGGCATCGGCCGCCTTGAACGCGTCCGGCACTGTCTTTGCGCCCGAAGCAGCCTCCGACATTGCCGTTTCGAGGGCTTCCATCATCTGCGGCCAATCGGCCGAGTAGGGAACGACCTTGGTGTTCTGCAGGGCATCGGCCGCCAGCGTGTGCATCCCGCCAAAGCGCTTGTTGACGTCAGGATCACGCAGGTTGGCGTATTGCGTCGCCACGACATCGCTCTCCTTGGGATCAAGCAGGATGTCGCGCTCCACTGAGGGCTCGGAAACGAAGGTGGAGAACTCCATTGCTGCATCCTTGTTCTTGGACCCCTTCGTCAAGGCATAGATCCAGCAGTTGATGTAGGTCGAGCTCTTGCCGCCGGCGTAGGTCGGCATCGGCGCGAACGCCACCTGCTGCTCAGTCAGCTTGGACACCTTGGGATCGAGCAGGCCGCCCCGCACCCACCACCAGACCGGCAGCATGGCGGCATTGCCGCTGCGCATCGAGATGGTTGCATCCTGCTCGGTGAAGGACACCGCCGCCGGCGTCACCTTGTGGGTGCGCAGCATGTCGATGTAATCCTGCGTTGCCTTGAGGCCAGCCTCGCTGGCAAAGGCCGGCATACCCTGCGCGTCGAACACGTCGGCGCCCCTGCCCCACAGCAGATTGTACCAGACCATCAGGTTCTGGCCGTTGTTCTTGCCGTAAGGCAGCGCAATCCCGGCAATATTCTCTTTTTCCTGCAGCACCTTGGAAACGGAGACGACCTCATCCCACGTCTTGGGCGGTTGCAGGTTGTTCTTGGCGAACAGGTCCTTGCGATAGAACAGCAGCTGCACATGCGTGCGCGTCGGCAGGCCAACCTGCTTGCCGCCGATCTGACCGAGCTTGAGGAAGGCCTCGGGATAGCGCTTGAGGTCGATCTTCTTGTCGGCGATCCGCCCGTCGATCGGCTCCATCAGGTTGGCGAGCGAAGGAATCCACTGATCCATGGCCACAACAAGATCATACCCGCCGGTGCCGCCGACCATCTCGGCCGTCAGCGCCTCGCGCATGTTGGGAAATGGCACGTAGGTATACTTCACCGTGATGCCGGTTGCTTCCGTGAACGCGGCGGCGCGTGCCTCGTGCGCCCGGAACTGCGTCGCGACAACGCAGAGAATCTTGAGTTCGGTACCGGCATGCGGCTTGCCCGGCTTCAGGTTGGCAAGCGCTGCGGCCTGCGACCAGGCAGCGCCGGGCAACATGCTTCCCATTCCGAGCGCCGCAGCACCCACTCCAAACGTCCGGCGTGAAAGTGTCCGTGAAAGCGTCATGGCGTCCTCCCTCTCGTTGCGCTTGTGCGCATTTTGCATTCGTATGCAGAATGATCCGAAGACAGCTTATTGGCAAGCCGCTTGTCAGCCGGTCTTGAGCAAAATCTGCTTCCAGATCGCCGTCTCGTCGTACAGGACATATTCGCGCCTGAGGCCCCATGGCCCGAATTCGGCATGGCTGATGCCCATGACGTGAACCTCCGCGCCGCTCGGCGCCCCGAAGGCGCCCCAGCCTTCATGCAGTCCGGTCAGCGACCACCGCAAGGCCGCGCGCGGCGGCATCATCGCATCCTCGCGGCCGATGACGTGATGGATGTCAAACCGCGCATTGGGAAAGGCGGCGCGCAGCCGCATCCAGAACTGATCGGCCGCCGACCAGCCATGCGCGGTCACGCCGCCGGGCAGGCAGAGGTGCACAGCGCGGTCATACGCGCGCGGAATGGCTGCCATATCCGCGCCCATGATGCGCGTCAGCAGGTCGGCATGGCGCTGGCCGACGGGGTGATCGTTGCCGCGCCCATGATACCCGCCATCGACATCCATCCGCGGATGGAACGGCTTGACGCAGGCCTCGGGCCCGCCTTCGCGTTCGATCAGGTCCGCCGCATAACCCTTGGGATCAAGTCCGAGCTGACGGACGATGGCGCCCTGATCGCGGATCAGCCATTCATCGAAGATCTGGTTGTTGCGCGCCGCGCAATCGGCGATGGCGCGATAGGTCAGGGTCTTGCCGGTGGCCTTGCCATACACGCCGTCATGCACATGACGCGCGAGCGAAACGCCGCGGTGCGAGGACAGAAATCCGCTCTCTGCATCGCCGCACCAGATGACATCCTCGGCCAGCAGCTGCCTGTCCGGCAACTCCGCCAGATTGGCCATGGTCGAGGCAATGGTGTTGACGTTGCCGATGGTCAGCGATCCGGGCATGCGCACCGGGATGGTGGGCGCATAATACTGATGCAGCGTGGCGATGCCGCGATCTTCCCAGATCTCCTTCGTAATCCCGATGATGTAGTCGGGGAAGTCCTTCCACTTGGGATCGAAGCCTTCGAGTGCCATGGCGGTGTGTTTCCGGGGTTCAGAGGCGGTTAGCCGGCAGTCCAGCCACCGTCGATCATCAGCGCCGAGCCGGTGATCATGGCCGATGCGTCGGAGGCGAGAAAGACAACAGCGCCCATCACATCCTCGACCTCGCCGACGCGGGTCAGCTTGATCTTGGACAGGATCCACGCAAGCCGTTCGGGGTTGTCGAAGGTGGACTGGGTAAACCCCGTGCGGATGAAGGTCGGGCAGATGGTATTGATCCTGATGCCCTGCTTGCCCCACTCGATCGCCATGGCCTTCACCATGCCTTCAACGGCATGCTTGGATGCAGCATAGACCGTGCGGTCGATGCCGCCGACATGGCCCATCTGCGACGAGATGTGGATGATCGATCCCTTGATTCCGTTGGCCAGCATCGCTTTTGCCGCCCCGACCGACAGAAAATAGGCCGAGCGGACATTGGTGCTCATCACGGCATCATAGTCGGCGACGCTCTTGTCGAGTGCCGCACCATGACGTGCGATTCCGGCAGAATTCACGACGATATCGATCGGCCCGGTGGATGCCATGAACGCCGCCACCGCATCGAGATCGTCCATGTCCAGCACGTGCGCCTCGGCAGCAAGGCCGGCTGTCCGCATCGCCGCGACGGCCGCATCGAGATCGTCCTTGCCGCGCGCCGCTGAGATCACATGGGCGCCGGCTTCCGCCAGCGCAACGGCACAGCCAAGCCCGATGCCGCGCGAGGCGCCCGTCACCAGCGCCCGGCGACCATCGAGCCGGAAGGATGGGGTGCGCGGCAGGATCATTCCGCCGCCGCCCCGTAGGGGACATTCGTGCCGCCATAGCGGCGGACACGGACATTGGCCTGTTCGGCATGTCCGACGAAGCCTTCCAGGATGCACAGGCGCGAACAATAGGCGCCCATTTCAGCCGAGGCGGCATCAGTCAGAACGCGCTGATAGGTATGGGTCTTGAGAAACTTGCCGACCCACAATCCGCCGGTATAGCGCCCAGCCTTCTTGGTCGGCAGGGTATGGTTGGTGCCGATCACCTTGTCGCCATAGGCAACATTGGTGCGCGGACCGAGAAACAGCGCACCATAGGAATGCATGTTCTGCAAGAACCAGTCGTCGCGCCGGGTCATCACCTGGACATGTTCGGACGCGATGAAGTTGGCCTGATCCAGCATCTCATCGTAGCTGTCGCACACGATGACCTCGCCATAATCGGCCCAGCTTCGTGCCGCTGTCTCGCGCGTCGGCAATATCGTCAGTATGCGGTCTATTTCGGCCATGGTGGCGCGGGCCAGCGCCTCGGAATTGGTGATCAGCACCGCCGGTGAGTTGTAGCCGTGCTCGGCCTGCCCCAACAGATCGGTGGCGCAGAGTTCGGCATCCACGCTGTCATCGGCGATCACCATCGTTTCGGTGGGACCGGCAAACAGGTCGATCCCGACGCGGCCATAAAGCTGGCGTTTGGCTTCGGCCACAAACGCGTTGCCGGGTCCGACCAGCATATCCACCGGGGCGATGGTCGCGGTTCCCAGCGCCATCGCACCCACGGCCTGCATGCCGCCGAGGCAGTAGATTTCGGTCGCGCCGCCCATATGCATCGCGGCGACGATGGCAGGATGCGGCCCGATGCCCTTGTCCGTCTTCTGCGGCGGGGCGGAGGCGATGATGCGCGGCACGCCCGCGACCTTCGCGGTGACGATGCTCATATGGGCGGAGGCGACCATCGGGAACTTGCCGCCCGGCACATAACAGCCGACCGACTGCACCGGAATGTGCCGGTGTCCAAGGACGACGCCGGGATAGGTCTCGATCTCCAGATCGGTCATCGTCGCGCGCTGATGCTCGGCGAAGGCGCGGACCTGCGTCTGGGCAAAGCGGATATCGTCGAGATCGCGCTGCTTCACCTCGTCCATCAACCGTTCGATGTCCTGTTCGGACAGGCGGAACGAGGCCGGGCTGTAGCTGTCGAACCTGGCCGACAGATCCCGCACCGCGTCATCACCGCGCCGGGCAATATCGGCCAGAGTTGTCTCAACGACGGTCCGTGTCCGGGCGTCGTCCTCGGCCCGTTCTTCAGCGGGCTTTGCCGTCTTGAGATGGCGGATCATCCAGTCCTCGTGTTGTGTCGTCGATCGCTCATGGCTTCACCTCCGGCCGCTCCGGCCTCACCACAAGCGTGGTGATCGCTGTCCATCCAAATTCAAAACAGAGCCATCTCAAGGTCAAGCGTCGGGACGCGGACCACTGCGTTTCCTGCCCCGCATCTTTTCAGATCAAAACCTGCCAGAACTTGACTACGTATGCAACGGACTTGCGACTGGCAATCCACAATTCCCGATCTCGATGTGTATCATGCCCATTCTCCGCTGGCCGACCGGCAAACCTGTTGCCCCCGGCGGACCCGCTTAGATCCCGCAGCGCTTAGGGGTTGGCCCTGCCTTTCGGCACCCGCGCCGACGACCGGACGATCAGTCGGGCTGGAAGGACAGCAGCCTTACGCTGGACTTCCCGTGTTTCGATCTGTTCCAGCAAAATCCGGATGGTCGCCTCGACCATCGCCTCGGACGGCTGCTCGACGGTTGTCAGGCTGTAGCCACCCCAGCCCGCCTCGGGCACATCATCGTAGCCGACAATCGAAACATCGTCGGGAATGCGCAGTTTGAGTTCGCCGCGCAGGACATCGATCACGGAAAAAGCCATGTGATCGTTGGCCACGAACACGGCATCGGGGCGCGGCTTTACGGCAAACATCCGCCGTGCAGCGTCGGCAGCCCCGGAGAAGGTATAGCCGCCGACACCACGCCGCATGATGGTGGTGCCGCGCTCGGCAAGCCCTTTGTGAAAGCCCGCCTCGCGATCCCGGCTGGTCGAGGAATCCTCGTTACCTGCAATGAAGCCGATATGCCTGTGACCGCCATCGACCAGAAAATGGGCAATCAGCCGGCCGCCTTCGATATTGTCCGACGTGACGGAACTCGTCGCCGACGCTGGGACATACCGGTTGAACAGCACAACCGGCGTCCCCGTCTTGGCGCATTCGGTTGCAAGATCGGACGAAAGGGTCGCCGAGGCCATGATAATGCCTTCGACCTGATACTGGAGCATTGTCTGGACGATCCGGTCCTGATCGCCCGGATCGGTCATCACCAGCATGACCTGATAATCGTGGGCACGCAGACCGCGGGCCAGACGCTCGATGACGACCGGATAGAACTGGTTGTCGAGATAGGCGACGACGAGCGCAATCAGCCGCGACCGGCCCGAAATCATCGCCCGCGCGAGCGCATTCGGGCGATAGCCCAGTTGATCCGCGGCCTTGATGACCCGGGCGCGGGTTTTTTCCGACACGCTGGCACCGGGCGAAAACGTGCGACTGACGGCCGACTGCGAGACCTTGGCCAGCCGCGCCACATCGCCCGATGTCACATTGTTCTTTGCCAT
>CALCZO010000282.1 GCA_937903315.1 uncultured Alphaproteobacteria bacterium | reverse complement strand
CGAGTGCTGAAATTGTCATACGGGTTGTTGTTGGGGTTGGTCCGGTAATGTCCCTCGACCGAAGAACCGTCCCGGCGGACATGCGGCTGCACATAGTGATCATTGGAATTGGAGCCGAAGCCGCCGCCGTAATACTGGTTGTTGCGCTGATATTGCGCGGCGGCAGGCGTTGCGAGAACAACCAGAGCGGTTGCGAAAATCAGCTTTTGCATATCAATTCTCCGAATGTCAGGGGCGGATACGGTCGGGCTTGCTCCCCACTTGCCAAACCCGTTCAAACCAACATTTATTCCGGGCGCAGAGTCAAGCCTTAGAAATCGATCTCGATGTCGAGGCCCTGCCCTGCCTCGGCATGTGCTGACAGCGGAACACACCGCAAACGTTCCGTCCGGACGTAAGCGGAAAAGACGGAAATGTTGCTCCTGCGTTCCACATCGCAAAAGCGCATTTCCGTCAATCGTTTCAATGGGTTGATTGGTCGGAGTGAGAGGATTCGAACCTCCGACCCCTAGTCCCCCAGACTAGTGCGCTAACCGGGCTGCGCTACACTCCGACTTGGCGCGGCTTATACCACCGCTTCGCCGCCGCGCAATGGATCAAAGCGCGACGGCGGATTTTTTTGGCCTGGTGCCGCGTTCAGCGGTTCTGGAACGCCTTTTTCCACGCATCCAGCCATTCCTTGCGCTTGGCCGCCACGGTAGGGATGTCGTATTTCACCAGCTTGATCTCGCCCATCGGCTTGAGGCCGGTGGCCGGAACATCGGTACGGACCGGGCGGCGGCCGATCTTCTCGACCACGAAGGCCTGAACGTCCTTTGACAGCAGCCAGTCGAGGAACACCTTGGCGTTCGCCTCGTTCGGCGCGCCCTTGACCAGCGCGATGCCGTCGGCGATCGCGGCGGTGCCGTCGGCGGGATAGACGATGGCGACATTGCCGCCGCCGCGCACGTATTCCAGCGCGTTGTCCTCCAGCGTCAGGCCAACCAGCGCCTCGCCGTCATTGACGAACCGCGGCACCGCGCCGGAACTGTCGGACATCACCATGTTGGCGAGGATGGCGTTGTACATCTCCCAGCCCTTGTCACCATAGGCGATCAGCACGTTGGCAAGCTGCATGAAGGACGAGCCCGACGCATCGGCGCGGGCCGAGGAAATCTTGCCCTTCCACTTGGGATCGGCCAGATCCTTCCACGACTTGGGGTATTCCTCGGGCTTGAGCTTCTTGGTGTTGACCGCGAAGACCGACATGATGCCGGTGTAGGGCAGCCATTCGGGCGAGGCCTTGAAGGCCGGATCGAGCGCGGCGGCGTCCTTGGGCGCATAGGCGGCGAGCAGGTCCTTGTTGGCCTCCAGCGCCTCGCCACCGATCGACCAGATCACATCCGCTTTCGGCGCGCCGGCCTCGGCCCGGACGCGGCGGATGATGTCGCCCGAACCGGCCTTGACCAGTTCGATCTTGATGCCGGTTTCCTGCTCGAATTTCGGCTGGAGGGCATTGATGATGGCGGTATTGTGCGCCGAATAGACGGAGACCGTCTTCTGCTGCGCCAGCGCCGGCCCCGCCAGAAGGGCGGCGGCAGCGACTCCGAGCAGGGCTCTGCGGTTGAAGGACGTCATGCGGTTATTCTCCCCGTGATCGGACAATTGTGACAGTCGGTGTTGAACCTGTCACATCCTCTTGTAAAGTTGATGACGTTGCAAGGGAGCAGGCACGGGCGTGGCGGGACCTCTGAAAATTGACGGCGTGGCCAAGGGCTTTGGCGGCGTCACGGTGTTGCGCGGGGTCGATCTGACCATCGAACCGGGCGAATTCTTCACGCTGCTCGGCCCTTCGGGCTGCGGCAAGACGACCCTGCTGCGCATCATTGCCGGGTTCCTGAGCGCTGACAGCGGCACCGTGACGCTGGGTGGCGAACGGCTGGACACCAAGCCCGCGCACCAGCGCGACATCGGCATGGTGTTTCAGGATTACGCGGTGTTCCCGCATCTCACCGTCGCGGACAACATCGCCTTCGGGCTGAAAACGCGCGGGGTGCCGAAAGACGAGATTGCCGCCCGCGTGGCCGAAGGCCTGAAGATGGTCCGTCTCGACGGGCTTGGCGGGCGCTACCCGGCGGAAATGTCGGGCGGGCAGCAGCAGCGCGTCGGCATCGCCCGGGCGATGGTGATCCGGCCCAAGCTGCTTCTGCTCGACGAGCCGTTGTCCAATCTCGACGCCAAGCTGCGGGTCGAACTGCGCGACGACATCCGCGCCTTGCAGAAGAAACTCGGCGTTGCCGCCATCTACGTCACCCATGACCAGGAGGAAGCGCTCGCCATTTCCGACCGCATCTGCGTCATGCATGGCGGTGTGGCCGAGCAGACCGGTACACCGGTCGAGATCTACCGCAATCCGCAGCGGCGATTCCCGGCCGGATTTGTCGGCACGATGAATTTCATCCCCTGCCCGGCAACCGGCGGCGCTCTGGCGCTCGGCGGGCAATCGCTGCGGCTGACGCGCGGCGGCGACGGCCCGATCGAGGTCGCGATCCGGCCCGAGCATGTCGGCGTGCTGGCCGGGGGCATGGCCGCGCCGGCGGGTGCGGCGGTGATTGCCGGGACGGTGGTGCGCTACACCTACCTCGGCACCCATGCGCTGTGCGTGCTGGCCACCGGGCACGGCGAGATGACGGCGCAGATCAAGGATCCGGGCGCGGTGCAACTGTCTGAAGGCGCGCCGGCCTCCGCCGTCCTGCCGTGCGACCGGCTGATGGCCTTCGCCGCGACCGGCGAACGGCTGGACCTTGCCCAATGAGCGGGCCACGGTCGCTGTTCGATCCGTGGAAGATCGTCCAGATCGGGGCGTGGCTGATCCTCGTCGCGCTGCTGATCTGGCCGCTGTCGGCCATCCTTTCGGCCAGCGTCATCGACAATGACACCGGCGCGCTGTCGCTCGGCAACTACCGCGAGGTGGTGGAAACGCGGGCCTTCCGCCGGGCCTTCGTCAATACGCTGATTGCCGGTTTCGGCGGCATGACCGGGGCATTGATCATCGGCGTGACACTGGCGTGGATCACCGCGCGCCATGTCATCGCCGGCAGCCGGACGATCCAGCTGCTGGCCATTCTGGCGCTCGTCTCGCCGCCGTTCATCGGCGCCTATGCCTGGATCGTGCTGTTCGGCGCCAACGGCGTGGTCCGCAACGGGCTGGCCGGCATCGGTGTCGACATCCCGCCGATCTATGGCGTCTGGGGCGTCATTCTGGTCTTTGCGATGAAGTTCTTCCCGCATGTCTACCTGATGACCTCGACCGCGCTGCAATCGGTCAACCCGTCGCTGGAGGAGGCGGCGGAGAATCTCGGCATGCCGCCGGGCCAGCGGTTCTTTAAGGTCACCCTGCCGCTGATCACGCCAGCGATCGCTGCCTCGGCGCTGCTGACTTTCGTGCTGTCGATCGCCGATTTCGGCACGCCGCGGCTGATCGGACGCGACTTCAACGTGCTGGCCACCGAAGCCTTCACGCTGTTCGGCGGCGAACTGGGCGGCAACCCCGGCATGGCCTCGGCCCTGTCGATGGTGCTGATCACGATTTCGCTGGTGCTGGTGATGGCCCAGCGCTGGGCGATCCGCCGCGACGTTTTCGGCGGCAACATGATCCGTCGGCCCGAGATGAAACGGCTCGGCGGCTGGCGTTCGGCGTGGATGCATGGGCTGGCCTACGCCATCGTACTGTTCGGCACCATTCCGGCGATCACGGCGGTGCTGTTCTCGTTCCGCAAGACGCACGGACCGGTGTTCCAGCCCGGCTTCGGGCTTGAAAGCTACCAGAAGGTGTTCGCGCAGGTCTCGGCGCCGATCATCAACACGCTGGTGTTCTCGGCCATCTGCGTGACGCTGATCGTCGCGGTCGGCACGCTGATCGGCTACCTGCTGGCCCGCCGTCCGAGCACGGGGACCGCCCTGCTCGACGGCGCGCTGATGGTGCCCTACATCGTGCCGGGCATCGTGCTCGGCATCGCCTACATCACCCGGTTCAACACCCCGCCGGTGGCGATGACGGGCACGGCGGCGATCATCATCCTCGTGATCTTCATCCGCCGCCTGCCCTATGCCGCCCGTTCGGTCGCTTCCGCGCTCAGACAGGTGTCGCCACGGGTCGAGGAAGCGGCGATCTCGCTCGGCTGCCCGCCGATGACGGCGTTCTTCAAGACCACCGTGCCGCTGATCGCGCCGGGCATCCTGTCGGGCGCGCTGATGAGCCTTGTCACCGCGATGAACGAACTGTCGTCCTCGCTGGTGCTCTATGTCGGCGGCACCGCGACCATGCCGGTGCGGATCTACCTTGCGGTGATCGACGGCGACTACGGCACCGCCTCGGCGCTGGCGACGATCCTGCTGGTGCTGACCGCTCTCGCGGTTTTGATCGCCTTCCGGCTTGCCGAGGCGGGCAAGACCGGGCCAAGTGGAGCGGTCAAACTGGCAACCTGAGGGGTCGTCATGCGTCATGTGATCTGGATTGCCTTTGTGCTTGGCCTGATCACCGCGCCGGCGCGGGCTGATGACGTCGCCTGCCTCGCCAATGTCGCCGACAATGCCGGACCCTACCGCATCATCAAGGCGTCGCTGAAATCGGACGAGGTGAAGATCACCTTTGTCGGCCATTCGACCTTCCTGATCGAGAGCGCCGGCGGCGTATCCATCGCCACCGATTACAACGATTACGTCAAGCCCGCGCTGCCCCCGGTCATCGCGACGATGAACCGGGCGCATGACACGCATTTTTCGCGCAATCCCGATCCGCGCATCGCCCATGTGCTGCGCGGCTGGAGCGACAGCGGCGCGGCGCGGCATGACCTGAGGGTCTCGGATGTCCGGGTGCGCAACGTGCCGACCAACATCCGCGGCTATGACGGCACCGAGCGCTCGGCCAATTCAATCTTCGTGTTCGAGATTGCCGGGCTGTGCATCGCCCATCTCGGCCACCTGCACCACACGCTGACCGGCGAACACATCAAGGCCATGGGCCAGCTTGACGTGGTGCTGATGCCGGTCGACGGATCGTTCACGCTCGATCTTGACGGGATGGTCGAGGTGATGAACCAGCTCGGTGCCAAGCTGATGATCCCGATGCACTATTTCGGCCAGACAACACTGAACCGGTTTCTCGACCGGATGGGCCGGCAGTTCGACATCAAGCGGCAGGCCGACAATGTGCTGATCGTCTCGCGCGATACGCTTCCGGCCCGCGCGACCGTACTGGTGCTGCCGGGGCGGTCGTTCTGAGTGGGTCCCTGCCGGGTGGCAGGGACGCCCCTCGCATCGGCTCGGCGTCGCGT
>CALCZO010000281.1 GCA_937903315.1 uncultured Alphaproteobacteria bacterium | reverse complement strand
ACCTTGTAGGCCGGCTTGCCGTCCTTGACCGGGGCGGCGGCGTTGACCTGCTCGCGCAGCTTCAGCAGCGCATCGAGATCGCAATCCACCGTGAGATAGAAATGCGGCACGGTCTGCTTGGACTCAAGCAGCCGCCGCGCGATCGTCTTGCGCATCCCGTCATGCGGCACTTCCTCGAACGAGCCGGCCGGGAACATCTTCTTCACGGTCTCGTCCGACGGGCCGGACGCGAGCGCCGGTGCCGGGGCCGCAGCCTTGGGCGCAGCCGCAGCCGCCGCAGGAGCCGTGCCAGCCTTGGCATTCTCGACATCGGCCATCACGATGCGGCCATGCGGGCCGGAGCCCTTGACCGTCGCCAGATCGACGCCCTTGTCCTTCGCGATCCGCCGTGCGAGCGGCGAGGCAAAGACCCGGGTCCCGGTCGCGGTCACAGGCGCGGCAGGCGCCGGCGTAGCGGCAGGCGCCGGCGTAGCGGCAGGCGACGGCGTGGCAGCAGCCGCGGGAGCAGCAGCAGCAGCCGGTGCGGGCGCAGCCCCGCCCCCCGCCGCTGCGGCCTTCACGTCCTCACCTTCGGCGGCGATGATGCCGATCAACTGGTTGACCGGGACATCGGACGTTCCGGCAGCGACGACGATTTTGGCAAGGATGCCCTCGTCGACCGCTTCCACTTCCATGGTTGCCTTGTCGGTCTCGATCTCGGCGATGACATCACCGGCCTTGATGGTGTCGCCCTCTTTTTTCAGCCACTTGGCGAGGTTGCCCTTCTCCATCGTCGGGGAGAGGGCCGGCATCAGGATGTTGATCGGCATGGCGCGCTCCTCAGCGATAGCAGACGGCTTTGGCCGCCTGAACGACATCGGCCACCGTCGGCAGCGCCAGCTTTTCGAGGTTGGCGGCATAGGGCATCGGCACGTCCTTGCCGGTGACGCGGGCGACCGGCGCATCGAGATAGTCGAACGCCGCCTCCATGATGCGGAAGCCGATTTCCGAGCACACGCCCGATTGCGGCCAGCCTTCCTCGACTGCGACGCAGCGGTTGGTCTTCATCACCGAAGCGACGACCGTGGCGATATCCATCGGGCGGATGGTCCTGAGATCGATCACCTCGGCCTCGATCCCCTCCCCGGCCAGCGCGTCCGCCGCCTTCATGGCATAGGTCATGCCGATGCCGAACGAGACGATGGTGACGTCCTTGCCGGCGCGCGCGATCCGCGCCTTGCCGATCGGCAGCACGAAATCATCGAGCTTGGGCACCTGGAACGTCTGGCCGTAAAGAATTTCGTTCTCAAGGAAGCAGATCGGGTTGTTGTCGCGGATCGCCGCCTTCATAAGCCCCTTCGCATCCGCCGCCGTTGACGGCATGATGACCTTGAGGCCGGGAATCTGGCTGTACCACGCGGCGTAATCCTGGCTATGCTGCGCACCGACGCGCGCCGCCGCGCCGTTCGGCCCGCGGAACACGATCGGGCAGCCGAGCTGGCCGCCGGACATATACAGTGTCTTGGCCGCCGAATTGATGATGTGGTCGATCGCCTGCATGGCGAAGTTCCACGTCATGAACTCGACGATCGGGCGCAGGCCCTCGAACGCCGCGCCAACCGCGATGCCGGCAAAGCCATGCTCGGTGATCGGCGTATCGATCACGCGGTCCGGTCCGAACTCGGCCAGCATCCCCTGCGTGATCTTGTAGGCGCCCTGATACTGCGCCACTTCCTCGCCCATCACGAACACGTCCGGGTCGCGGCGCATTTCCTCGCTCATCGCGTCGCGCAGCGCCTCGCGCATCGTCATCGTGACGTATTCGGTGCCGGGCGGCACTTCGGACGAGGCATCATGGCTGATCGGTGCGGCCGGCACGGTGCGTGGTGCCTCGGCCGCGGCGACCGGAGCGGCAGCCGCCAACGGCGCGGCAGCAGCAGGCGCCGGAGCGGCGGCAGGCGCCGCGCTGGCATCCTCCCCTTCGACGGCGATGATGCCGATGATCTGGTTGACCGGCACGTCAGCCGTGCCGGCGGCCACGACGATTTTCGCCAGAATACCCTCGTCGACCGCTTCGACCTCCATCGTCGCCTTGTCGGTCTCGATCTCGGCGATGACGTCACCGGCCTTGATGGTGTCGCCCTCGGCTTTCAGCCATTTGGAAAGGTTGCCCTTCTCCATCGTCGGCGACAGCGCCGGCATCAGAATGTTCACTGCCATGGGTGTTCCCCGATCCTTGTGCGGGCGGCGCGATCACGCGGCAGCGCCCGGAATAACGGCTGCGGATTAAACGAGAATGTCGGTGTAGAGCTCGGACGCATCCGGCTCGGGATCCTGCGAGGCAAATTCGGCCGCCTCGGCCACGACCTTGCGAACATCGGCATCGATCTTCTTCAGATCGTCCTCGCTCGCCCACTTCTTCTGGAGAATGCGGGCGCGCACCATCTCGATCGGATCCTGCTCGGTGCGGACCTGATCGACCTCCTCCTTGGAGCGGTACTTGGCCGGATCGGACATCGAATGGCCGCGATAGCGATAGGTCTGCATCTCGAGGATATAGGGACCGTTGCCCTCGCGGGCATAGGCCACCGCACGGCTTGCCGCTTCATAGACTGCGCGCACATCCATGCCATCCACCTGCTCGCCGGGGATGTTGAACGAGACGCCGCGCTTGGAAAAATCGGTCTGCGACGAGGCGCGGCTCACCGCCGTGCCCATGGCATAGCGGTTGTTCTCGATCACGTAGATCACCGGCAGCTTCCACAACGCCGCCATGTTGAAGCTTTCGTAGACCTGCCCCTGATTGGCCGCGCCGTCGCCGAAATAGGTGAAGGAGACGTTGTTGTTCTTCCGGTAGCGGTTGGCGAAGGCCAGCCCCGTACCAAGAGACACCTGCGCGCCGACGATGCCGTGGCCGCCGAAGAATTTCTTCTCGCGGCTGAACATATGCATCGAGCCGCCCTTGCCCTTTGACAGGCCGCCACGACGCCCGGTCAGTTCGGCCATCACGCCCTTGGGGTCCATGCCGCACGCCAGCATGTGCGCATGGTCACGATACCCGGTGATGTTCTGGTCCCCCGCAATCGCTGACATCATGATGCCGGTGATCACGGCTTCCTGCCCGATGTAGAGATGACAGAATCCGCCGATCAGGCCCATCCCATACAACTGGCCGCAGCGTTCCTCGAACCGGCGGATCAGCAACATGTCCCGATAGGCCTGCAAGTCCTGCGACTTGGAAAACTCAGGAACAGGCGGACGCTTGTCACTGGTTGCGGATACGTCTTGCGCCGATGCTTTCGGCGCCTTCCCGGCGACGGCCATAGGATCCCCTTCGTCTGGTCGTTTCCTGCACCCGCGACTATTGCTGCCGCGATTAGACGATGACGATAGACAGGTTTGTGCGGCTTGGGCAGGGGCGCACCGGCAGAATACTCATGCTATTTTTGCATAGGTGCAGGGCAGCATTGAATTATTGCACGGCACAAATCAGACAGTTCTAATATGAGCGATCCAGGCGTAAGAACAGCGCCCAAGTACAGCTTGCATCAAGCAACGCTGTTGGATCGCATCGTGATGCCGACCAGGATATTACTTGGAAATAGTAATGATGACGTCGTTCTTGTGGGCGAGATTGAGAATGACGCGGCTGCGCTCGTCGAGCAGGTCGCGATCGATCTCCTCCCGCAGGAACGCCTGAACGCGCCGCTCAAAGGCGGAACGCTCGATGACAATCTCGTCGATCTTGCGATTGAGTTGCGCGATCCGCACCTTGTGCTCGCGCCGCGCCACCAGACCGCGATCGCCGATGTAGGCATTCCAGGCAAAAAATCCGCTCGCGCCGAGAACGGCGATATGAAACGCCGCCAGCGCCAGCACTTTGCGGAATCGTGTGCGGATGACCATGCGACGATCATGGACCAACGCAGTTAACACTGCGTTAGTCTCTGTCCGCCGCCGGCCGGATCAGCGCAGCTTGACCGGACGCATCAGGAAGCCCGGCACGTGGTCGCCAAGCCCCTTGGGCGTCGGCTCACGATCCTCGGCATGTCCGCGCTCGGGACGCGAGGGCCGCGCCGTCGCGTGACGAGGCTCGCGAACGGGGGCCGGCGCAGCCTCCGCACGCGGCGGACGCGGTGCCCGTTCCGCTCGCTCGGGACGGTCGACCCGTTCAGGACGTTCCGCCCGTTCGGCACGGGGCGCACGGTCTGCGCGTGGGGCCCGGTCCGCGCGTGGGGCCCGTTCTGCCCGCGGCGCACGTTCGGGCGCAGCATCTTCCGCAGGTCCCCGCACCGGCTCCATGGCGGCATCCGAAGATTGCGGCTCACTGGATTCGCGCTTGGGCGCATAGTCGCGCTTGGGGCGGGTCGACATCGGCGCCCGGAGGCTGCGTTCCGGGCGGCGCGGTTCGCGCTCCTCGTAAGGCGGCGGCACGAAGGTCGTCAGATCCGGACCTTCCCACGCGATCTTGGTCTTGGTCAGCGCCTCGATCGCGTTGAGATACTTGTCGTCGCGCGGGCAGACGATGGAAATCGCCGTGCCGAGCTTGCCGGCGCGCCCCGTCCGTCCAATGCGGTGGACGTAATCCTCCGCATGGGTCGGCAGGTCGTAATTGAACACATGGCTGACGTCGGGAATATCAAGCCCGCGCGCGGCCACATCCGACGCGATCAGCAGCGCGATTTCGCCGCTGCGGAACCCGTCGAGCGCCTTCATGCGCGCCGGTTGGTCAAGATCGCCATGGATCGCCGCGGCATTGAAGCCATGACGGACCAGCGAACGGCACAATGTCGCCACCTCGACCTTGCGATTGGCAAAGATGATGGCGTTCTTGAAGTTCGCCTCGCCCCGGATCAGGTTCCGCAGCGTCTCGCGCTTCTGGAAGTCCTTGGCGCCCGAGGCAACGAGCTTCTGCGTGATGGTCGCTGCGGCAGACGACGGCCGCGCAACCTCGATCTTGACGGGATTGTGCAGGAACTGCTCGGTGATGCGCTGGATTTCCGGCGGCATCGTCGCGGTGAAGAACAGCGTCTGACGCGTGAACGGCACCAGCTTGCAGATGCGCTCGAT
>CALCZO010000280.1 GCA_937903315.1 uncultured Alphaproteobacteria bacterium | reverse complement strand
CGGGGCGGATTGCGACCGTGGTCAACTTTCCCTCCGGTGACGAACCGGTGGCGGCGGTGACGGCCATGATCGGCGCCGCCTTGGCAGAGGGCGCTGACGAGATCGATATCGTGCTGCCGTATCGCGGCTTTCTTGCAGGCGATGTCGCCGCGCCGGAGGCGATGCTTCGGGCTGCCCGCGCTGCGACTGCGGCGGCAACTCTGAAGGTGATCCTCGAAACTGGCGCGTTCCCCGATCTGGCATCGATCCGCGCCGCTTCCGATCTGGCGATTGTCGCCGGTGCCGATTTCATCAAGACCTCGACCGGCAAGGGGCCGGGTGGCGCGACACCGCAGGCCGCGCGCGTGATGCTGGAGGCGATCCGCGCCTCGGGCCGGCAGGTGGGGCTGAAACCGTCGGGCGGCATCCGCACGCTGGACGATGCGCGGACCTACCTCGATCTTGCCGATACGATCATGGGGCCCGATTGGGCGAAACCCGAAACCTTCCGCTTCGGCGCGTCCGGCCTTCACGCCAGCCTTGCCGCGGTCATCAATCGTGAAACGCCCAGGGCGGCGGAATCGGCGTACTAGTCGGCAAAGTCGCACAATGAACAGCGCGGAGGGGAGGGCGTGATCGGCATGTTGCCGCAGGAAATCATCCGGAAAAAGCGCGACGGCGTCGCCCTCAGCGCGGAGGAAATCGCATTTTTCATGAGCGGCCTCGTCTCCGGTGCGGTGACCGGGATGCAGGCCAGCGCGCTGGCGATGGCGGTATTCTTCAACGGCATGAGCCGCGACGAGGCGGTCGCGCTGACCTCAGCCATGCGCGATTCGGGCGACGTGCTCGACTGGCGCGGCGAGCATCTGCCCGGCCCGGTGCTCGACAAGCATTCGACCGGCGGGGTGGGCGACAATGTCTCCCTCCTGCTCGCCCCTGTGGTGGCGGCCTGCGGCGGGTTCGTGCCGATGATCTCTGGCCGCGGGCTGGGCCATACCGGCGGCACGCTCGACAAGCTCGAAGCGATCCCCGGCTACACCGCCAAGCCCGACAAGGTCCTGTTCCGCCGCACGGTGCGCGAGACCGGCTGCGCCATCATCGGCCAGACCGACAATCTCGCTCCCGCCGACAAGCGCCTCTATGCGATCCGCGATGTGACCGCGACGGTGGAATCGATCCCGCTGATCACCGCCTCGATCCTGTCGAAAAAGCTCGCTGCCGGCCTCCAAGGGCTGGTGATGGACGTGAAAACCGGCACCGGCGCCTTCATGCCGACGCTCGATGGCTCGCGCGCGCTGGCCGAAAGCATCGTCGCGGTTGCCAATGGCGCCGGGCTGAAAACCACGGCGCTGATCACCGACATGAACGAGCCGCTGGCCCCCGCCGCCGGCAACGCGGTCGAAGTGGTCAATGCGATCGGGAACCTGACCGGACGGCGGCGCGATGCCCGGCTGATGGCCGTGACCGAGGCGCTTGGCGCGGAAATGCTGCTGACCGGCGGGCTGGCCGCGAGCCTTGATGCGGCGCGGGCGATGATTGCACAGGCCTTTGAGTCCGGCGCGGCGGCGGAGCATTTTGCCCGCATGGTCGCCGCGCTCGGCGGCCCGGCGGACCTGATGGAGCATCCCGAACGGCACCTTGCCACTGTTCCGCTGGTCAGGCCGGTATTCGCAGAGGCATCGGGGCATGTCGCGGCCATCGACACCCGCGCACTCGGCCTTGCCGTGGTCGCGCTGGGCGGCGGGCGCACGCGGGCGGAAGACAGTATCGATCCTGCGGTCGGTCTGACCGATCTCGTGTCGCTCGGCGCGCGGATCGAGACCGGCCAGCCGCTGGCGATGGTCCATGCCCGCTCGGAAGCGGCGGTCGAGGCTGCCGCCGCGACTGTCCGCTCCGCCTATCGGCTGGGTGCGGCGGCACCTTGCCCGCCGCTCATTCCCGAGCGGATCGTGGAGGGGGCGACGTGAGCCGCGTCCTGCTGATCGTGCTCGATTCGGTCGGCGTCGGCGGCGCGCCGGATGCCGCGCGGTATGGCGACGCTGGGGCCAACACGCTCGGCCATATCGCGCAGGCCTGCGCGGCAGGGCAGGGCGACCGCGCCGGTCTCCGGCAGGGGCGGTTGCGGCTGCCCTATCTGGCGGCGCTGGGGCTGGGCGAGGCCCTGCGGCTGGCCACCGGCGAGACGTTTCCGTCGCTGCCGCCCGGCATCGGATGCGGCCTGGCCGGTTCGGCCGTCGAAACCTCCAACGGCAAGGATACCCCCTCCGGCCACTGGGAAATCGCCGGCGTGCCGGTCACCTTCGACTGGGGGTATTTCCCGGCGACAGTGCCGGCCTTTCCCCCGGCGCTGATCGCCGCCTTCCTCAGTGAGACGGGGCTGGCCGGCATTCTGGGCGACTGTCACGCCTCGGGCACCGAGATCATCGACCGTCTCGGCGCGGAGCATCTCCGCACGGGGGCGCCGATCCTCTATACCTCCGTTGATTCGGTCCTCCAGATCGCCGCACATGAGGAGGCGTTCGGGCTGGCGCGGCTCTATGACATCTGCGCCGTGATGCGCCGGCTGACGTTGCCGCTCGCCATCGGCCGGGTGATCGCCCGCCCCTTCGTTGGCGCGGCGGGCACGTTCCAGCGCACCGCCAACCGCAAGGACTGGGCGATGACCCCGCCCGCGCCGACGATGCTCGACCGGCTGACGGAGGCCGGGCGCGCAGTGGTTTCAGTCGGCAAGATCGGCGATATTTTCGCCCATCGCGCCACAGGGCGCGAGATCAAGGGGCCAGGCAACCAGGCTAATCTCGATCTCGCGCTCGATGCGTTCCGCACCCTGCCGGAGGGTGGGCTGGTGTTCGCCAATCTCGTCGATTTCGACAGCGAGGCCGGCCATCGCCGCGACGTGCCGCTGTATGCGCATCTGCTCGAAGCGTTCGATGCGCGGATGCCGGACATCTACGCCGCGCTTGGCGCCGACGACCTTCTGATCATCACCGCCGATCACGGCAATGACCCGACCTGGCGCGGCACCGATCACACCCGCGAGCAGGTGCCGGTGCTGGCCTTCGGCCGCAGGATCGCGCCCCGTCCCATCGGCCAGCGGTCAAGCTTTGCCGATATCTCGGCAACGGTGCTCAGCGTGCTGACTGGTGCGGCCGGCGGGACGGGGCAACCGTTCCTGTGATGCGGACGCGAATCAAGATCTGCTGCATTGCCTCGCCCGCGGAAGCGGCGCTGGCGGTTCGCCACGGCGCCGATGCGGTGGGGCTGGTCGGGCCGATGCCCTCCGGTCCCGGCCCGTTGCCTCTCGATGAGATTGCCGCCATCGCCGCGACTGTTCCGCCGCCGGTGACGCCGTTTCTCCTGACCAGCGAGACGGAGCCGGAAGGCATTCTGGCCGCCGTGCAACAGACGCGGGTGATGACCGTGCAGATCGTCACGCACATTGACCCCGGCCATTATGCCGAGCTGCGGCAGGCGCGGGGCCTGAGGCTGATTCAGGTCGTGCATGTCGAAGATGAGGCGAGTGTGGCGCTGGCTGCGGACTATGCCCGGAGAGCCGATGCATTGCTGCTCGATTCCGGTCGTCCGTCGCTGGCTGTGCCTGAACTGGGCGGCACCGGCCGCGCCCACGACTGGCGCCTCAGCGCTCGGATTGTCGCCGCGTCATCCGTTCCGGTCTTCCTCGCCGGCGGGCTGGCGCCGGGCAACGTCGCCGAGGCCATCCGCGCGGTGCGGCCATACGGCGTTGATGTCTGCTCGCGGCTGCGCAGCGGCGGAGCACTGGATGCGGCGAAACTGGCCGCCTTCGTCCGCGCCGTCGCCGCCGCCTGACGGGTTTACCACCAGCCGTCGTTCGGCATCGAGGTCCACGGCTCCTTCAGCGGCAGGGCATCGCCCTTCTGGATCAGTTCGATCGAGATGTTGTCCGGCGAGCGGACGAACGCCATGCGGCCGTCGCGCGGCGGACGGTTGATGGTGACCCCCGCCTTCTGCATCTTCTCGCAGAAGGCGTAGATGTCGTCGACGCGGAAGGCGAGGTGGCCGAAGGCGCGGCCGATGCCGTAGGGCTGCGGCTCTGGGTCCCAGTTGTAGGTCAGTTCGATTTCCGGCCAGCGATGCTCCTGCGCGATCGACGCCTGTTCGGGAGCAGCCAGAAAGATCAGCGTGAAGCGCCCCTTCTCGCTCTCGGTGCGACGGGTTTCCACCAGTCCGAGCAGGTCGCGATAAAAATGCAGCGAGGCCTCGACATCGGTGACGCGGATCATGGTATGGGCAAAATGCATACGGGGCTCCTTGCAGGTTGTCTGACAAGCTAGCCGGAGCGCGGACAAAAGGGAAGATCGGCGATGAATGATCCTGTGCTTGTCGAGGTCACGCGCGGCGGCATTGTCGAAAGCGCCCATCGCGGCGCGCTGGCGGTTGTCGATGCCGACGGCGTCGTGGTCCTGTCGGCTGGCGACATCGCCCGGCCGGTGTTCCCGCGCTCGGCAGTCAAGGCCATCCAGGCGCTGCCGCTGATCGAGACCGGCGCGGCCGATCGCTTCGGTCTGTCCCCGGCTGAGATTGCCCTCGCCTGCGCCTCCCATTCGGGCGAGGCGGCCCATGCCGAGACGGCAGCGGCGATGCTGGCCAAAGCGGGCGAGACGCTGCGCTGCCTTGAATGCGGCGCGCACTGGCCGCTGGGCGAGGCGGCGGCGCGGGCGCTTGCCGGTGCCGGCGGCACGCCGAGCGCGCTGCACAACAACTGCTCGGGCAAGCACGCCGGGTTCGTCTGCGTCTCGGTGGCGATGGGCGCGGACCCGAAAGGCTACATCCATGCCGGGCACGCGGTGCAGGACGTGGTGGCCGATGCGCTGGAAACGGTGACCGGCGCGCCGCTCGCCGGTGCGCCGCGCGGCATCGACGGCTGCTCGATCCCGACCTACGCGCTGCCGCTCAAGGCGCTGGCGCTCGGTTTTGCCCGGTTCGGCACCGGGCAGGGGTTGGGCCCTGAGCGCGCGGCGGCGGCGGCACGGATCCGCGCGGCGGTGGCGGCCCATCCATTCCATGTTGCCGGCACGGGGCGGTTCGACACCCGCGCGATGGAGGCGCTCGGCGCGCGCGCCTTCATCAAGACCGGAGCTGAAGGGGTCTATTGCGCTGCATTGCCTGAGGTCGGGCTGGGCGTCGCGCTGAAGATCGACGATGGTGCCACCCGCGCGGCCGAAACGGTGATGGCTGATCTGATCCGGCGTCTGCTGCCGCTGTCGGAGACCGAAAGCTCCGCGCTTGCCGCCGCCCGCGCCGCGACGCTGATCAACTGGAACGGCTACACGGTCGGCGAGGTGCGTGCCGCCCGGACCAGCATCAGCGCGGCCTGAACCCCGCCCTCGATCATCCGTGCGGCGATGGCCCGGCTCCTGAGGCGCGGGATGTGGAGGAACAGGCAGGGCGTGTCCGGCGCGGTCGCCGCCAGCATCCGCCAGTAGCTGTCGTTGCACAGATAGCTGCCAGCGCTGATCGAAACCCGCGATGGCATGCCGGCCCGGCGGATCGCGATGGTGATCCGCGCGAACGGCGCCCGGCCCATGGCGGAAAACGGACGCCCCGGAAACGGCACCAGCCCGGTTGGCCGCACGCCGGAGGCATCGGGATGCAGGATCGAGACGCGGTTCTTCGCCCGCTTTTCGACGCACACCGCCTTGCGCCGGGACGCAACACCGAACATCAGCACCGCATCGGGCCGATGCTCGGCCACCAGCGCGGGAATCAGCCGTTCGGCGGTCGCATAGGTCGTTTCGATCAGCGCCATTCTGGCGTCGACGCCCGTTGCCGGAAGCCGCCGACTGGCCGCGACCGTCCGCGCGACGCGCGCTGACGGATTGACCCGCACGCCCGGAAACGGCCCGAAACCGGTGACCAGAAGACGTGTCATAGCCCGATCATCGCGGCGATTTCATCCGCCCCGATCAGCGCCGAAACGGTGCCGCCGGCGACCCCGGCCTCGATCTCGGGCAGACGGGCGCGCACTCTGGCATCGCCCCGCAGTTTCAGCCGCAGCCGCTCGTCGAGCATCGTCCACATCCACTTGACCTGCTGTTGGGCGCGTTTGGCAACCAGCCCGCCGGTCTGCTGCATCAGGCTGCGGTGGCGTTCAACCTCGCTCCACACCGTATCGAGGCCGGAATCGTTGAGGCCGGAGATCATCACCACCGGCGGCTTCCACGCGGCGCCGTGCGGAGTCAGCAGGTTCAGCGCGGCGGAATAGTCGCTGGCAGTCGAGCGGGCGCGCGGCAGGCTGTCGCCATCGGCCTTGTTGATGGCGATCATGTCGGCGAGTTCAATCACGCCTTTCTTGATGCCCTGCAATTCGTCGCCGCCGCCCGGCAGCATCAGCACAAGGAAGAAATCGGTCATGTCGGCGACAGCGGTCTCGGACTGGCCGATGCCGACCGTCTCGACAAGCACGACATCGAACCCCGCCGCCTCGCAGAGCAGCATCGCCTCGCGCGTGCGCGCCGCGACGCCGCCCAGCGTCTGGCCGGCGGGCGAGGGGCGGATGAAGGCGCGACGCTCCATCGACAGCCGCGCCATCCGCGTCTTGTCGCCGAGGATGGAACCGCCGGTTCGCGACGAGGTCGGGTCGACCGCCAGCACGGCAACGGACTTGCCGGCCTCGATCAGCC
>CALCZO010000279.1 GCA_937903315.1 uncultured Alphaproteobacteria bacterium | reverse complement strand
CCGCTGGCGATCTGCTGCATCCCGAGCGCGACCGCGCGCAGGCCCGAACCGCACAGCTGGTTGATGCCGAAGGCGGTCACTTCCTGAGGAATGCCCGCCGCCATCGCCGCCTGGCGGGCCGGGTTCTGCCCCTGGCCGGCTGACAGGATCTGGCCCATGATCACCTCGTTGACCTCGCCCGCCGCAACGCCTGCGCGGGCCAGCGCCGCCTTGATCGCCTCGGCGCCGAGCGCATGGGCAGACAGGTCAGCAAACGCGCCGGAAAAACTCCCCACAGGGGTTCGGGCCGCGCTGGCGATGACGATATCGGTGCGGGACATGGACTTCTCCTCATCTGGAATGACGTCCGGTGACTGGCCAGATCCGGATCGTGTTGATCTGACAGAAAAGGCCGGCTGTCCGTTCGTCAAGAGGCACGGACTAAACATTTGGTTCGGCATGGACATTGGCGCGCGCCTCGGCGATGGTCCTTAAGCCTGTTTGCGCATCGGAGGCTGCGTTTTTCAGAAAATCACGTTATAATGGGCACAATGCGCGGAACCCGGTCCTGACCGCTTCCGCGACAGCAGCGCGACGGGAGCGATGATGCCGCAAGAAAAAAACGCTCATATTATCAAGAAATACGCCAACCGGCGTCTCTATCACACCGGCACCAGTGCGTATGTGACGCTCGATGACCTTGCCGAGATGGTCAAGGCGGGCGAGGACTTCCTTGTCCACGATGCCAAGAGCGGCGACGACATCACCCATTCGGTGCTGACGCAGATCATTTTCGATCAGGAGAGCAAGGGCGAGAACCTGCTGCCGGTCAATTTCCTGCGCCAGATGATTCGCTTTTACGGCGATTCAATGCAGTCGCTGGTGCCGCGCTATCTCGAACTGTCGATGGACCGGCTGATGCAGGAACAGCAGTCGTTCCGCGATCAGGTGGCCAAGACCTTTGGCACCTTCCCGCTTGGACCGATGGAAGAACAGGTCCGGTCCAACATGACAGCCTTTGCCGACGCGTTCCGGGTGTTCACGCCCTTTGCAGTGGCGCAAGGCACGGACAAGCAGGACAAGCCGGCGACCGTGCGCGAGGACGAGGTGTCGGACCTCAAGCGCGAGCTTGAAGCCATGAAGGCCCGCCTCGACAATCTCGACAAACGCTAGGGCCCGCCGCCGTTCAGGCGACGGCGCCGATCGGCCCTGCCTCCGGCAGCGCACTGACCGGCGGGCCGATATAGTCGCCCTGCAGATAGGCCACGCCCCAATCGGCCAGCAGTTTGGCGGATTCGGCGTCCTGGACCCACTCGGCCACAGTCTCGACCTTGAGGTGGTTGGCCAGTTGCAGCAGGGTCCGGACAAAGAACCGGTCGTCGGTCGACTGGGTCAGGTTCTTGATGAACGTCCCGTCGATCTTGATCAGGTCGATCGGCAGCATCCGCATGTTTCGGAACGAGGTGTGACCGGCGCCGAAATCGTCGATGGCCACCTTCGCACCCAGCGCCTTGATCGTCTCGATCACCCTGGTTGCCGCAGCCAGATCCTCGATCAGCGAGGTCTCGGTGATCTCCACGATCACCCGCGGCGCAAGATCCGGCGCGCCCCCGATCACCGATCGGAACGCCGCCATCCAGTCGGGATGCATCACGGTCTCGACACCGGCATTGAACGTCAGCCGGATGGCCGGGTGCGCCCGCAGCGTCGCCAGCGTCAACTCCATGATGCGGTGGTCGATCATGTGGACGAAGCCGAGCTTCTCGGCGACGGGGATGATCGCGCCCGCACCGATCAGGTCGCCTTCGGCCGTCCGCATGCGGGCGAGCGATTCGTACATCGCAATGCCGCCGCCGCGCGCATGGGCAATCGGCTGGAACGCCAGTTCGATCCGTCGCTCGTTGAGCGCGGAGAGCACCACATCGGTCTGGGCGGCATTCTGGCGGCGGCTGTCGGCGCGCACCGGGTCCTTCGACCAGGCGGCAAAAACCGTATTGCTCGACGCCTTGGCGTCGGCCAGCGCTTCCTCGGCAGCGGTCAGCAGCGCAGCAAGATCGCCGACATCGCGCGGGGCGGCGACACCACCGACGCGCACAGCGGCCGACAGCACTCCGGCACTGGTCTCGATCGGCCGCTCGCGGACGGCATTGGCGATGCGGCTCGCCGTCTGCTCCATCTGGTCGGGGATGCTGGGGGCCAGCATCACGGCGAGCTTGTTGCCAGCATAGCGGCCAATGACGTCATGCTTGCGGATATGCGAGCGGATGCGCCGCGCGATCGCCGCGATCAGTTCATCGCCGACATTGTAGCCATAGGTCCGGTTGTGGGTGGCAAGGTCATCGATGCCGAAGATCAGCAGCACCAGATGGCGCTTGTCCTTGCGCACCTTTTCCAGGGCCTCGCCCAGAACATTGCAGAATTCAGGCCGCGTCAGCCCCCCGGTCGCCGGATCGATCTGCCGCGTTGCGGTGATGACACATTCGGCCTCGTTGGCTTCCGACACGATGCGGACGACGCCATGGGCCAGCCAGGGACGGCCTTCGGCATTGGCGAACCAGCGCCCCTTGTCCTCGACCCACATGCGCTTGCCCGGCGCGGGATTGAACAGGTACCGCGCCGAATAGGCGACGCCGGTGCCCTTGTCCTGTCGCTGGCATTCGAAAATGGTCGCCTGCAACGAGGTCGGGCTGGCCGAATCGGTCACCACCGCGTAGCCGGAGCCTGAACTGATCTGGCCGACATCGTGGATGCCCAGCACTTCGGAGACATTCTGCGACCAGGTCATCCGGTCGCTTTCAATGTCCCAGGAATAGACCGCCTCGCCCACCGATGACAGAATGCTCTTGGCATCGAGCATCGTCGGGCTCGACGCCGCAGGCTGGGGATGGCTGGAGTCTGTCGGCATCAAGATACTGTCCCCCGGGTGCTCCCTGCTGCGTCGGAACCCGGCGATCCGCTCACACGCAAGGCCAATGCACTGGAATTGGTTGCAGTAAACCTGACCTATAAATGTAAATCCCGCGCTAATGGTGCGATTGGCGTCATCAGTCCGATCACTCGACTGGCAAACATCTTGCCGGTTCGGTGGCATGACGCGTTTATCTGTCCCGTTATGGCACACATCGGACCGGCAGGGGGACACCGCCCGGCCCATTCGCCCCGGCTCGCCCTATCTGGCGCAGATTATCCGCGACTGTCTGGCCGGTCCGGCAGCGGCCGACGACAGCAAACGCACGGCGGCCTATGCGCAACGCAAAAAGGGCGCGCCGGAACGGCACGCCCGTACTCTCGACAAGACCATCTGAGGCTGAAGGATCAGGCCTCGACGCGCGGCTTCAGCACCTGACGGCCGCGATACATCCCGGTCTTGAGATCGAGATGATGCGGACGGCGCAGTTCGCCCGAATCCTTGTCCTCGACATAGGTCGGGGCGACAAGCGCATCATGCGAGCGGCGGAAACCGCGCTTCATGCGCGAGGTTTTTCTTTTCGGAACGGCCATGGAACTCTCCGGCAGACCTGCAGCCACAGGACCGATTGACGACCCTGCACCCGCTTCATCAACAAAAACAATGTCGGGCAAACCTGAGCGGGCGAGCGGACCGCACACGTGGTCCGAGCACCACGACACCTGATCATGCCCTGGAAGCCGCAGCCTATAGAGCGGTTGGCGGCAAAATGCTAGCCCCTATATTCCAATTTGGTTTGATCGCCGCGCGCGCTATGACAGGCGCCGGAGCGGTCGGCAACGCGTCCTGCGCCTGCCGGCCGCCACCCACGTCAGATTGATCACGAGGACCCGCACGTGCTCCCATCGACAGCCACGCTCGAGCGCTGGTTTTCTGACGATGCGGCCAGTTTTGACCGCATGCTCGAACGCTTCATCACCGATGGCGGACGCCGCCCCGCGCGGCTGGTGGCGGCGATGCGCCACGCGGTGCTGGCCGGGGGCAAGCGCCTGCGGCCGTTTCTGGCGATCGAGAGCGCGCGGCTGCTCGGCCTCGACGAGGCGATTGGCCAGCGCACCGCAGCGGCGCTGGAATGCATCCATTGCTACTCGCTTGTTCATGACGACCTGCCCGCCATGGATGACGACGACATCCGTCGCGGCAAGCCGACGGTTCACCGCGCTTTCGACGAAGCGACCGCCATCCTTGCCGGCGACGGCCTGCTGACGCTGGCCTTCTCGATCCTCGCCGCGCCGGATCAGCCGGCCAGACCCGCCGCCCGCGCGCGCCTGATTGCCGCTCTGGCCGAAGCCTCCGGCATTGACGGCATGGTCGGCGGCCAGATGCATGATCTCGCCGCCGAAGGACGCTTTGGCGGGCTGGCCGCACCGCTGACACTGGATGAGATCGCCGCGCTTCAGGCCATGAAGACCGGAGCGCTGATCCGTTTCGGTGCCGAATCGGGCGCGATTGCTGCCGGTGCCCGTGGCCGGTCTGCCCGGGCACCACTGCGCCACTATGGTGAGGCCCTCGGCCTCGCTTTCCAGATCCGTGACGATCTGATCGACGTCGAGGTTGATGCCGCCACGGCCGGCAAGGCGACGCGCAAGGATGAAGCCGCCGGCAAGGGCACCTTCGTGGGCCTGCTCGGGCTTGAAGCGGCACGCGATCGGCTGGACCGGGTGACCGACGACGGGCTCGCGGCCTTGCGGCCTTTTGGCGCTGCCGCCGGGCCGCTTGCCGAAGTGCTCTTGTTCAACCGCCATCGTCGGTCATAATCTGGCCATCGGGCGACGCCACCAAACCGGGACGGACCATCCCGGATTCCGGAGTTTGTCTTGAAAAAACTGATCTGGCTGTTGCTCCTCGCCGCTATTGGCGCAGGCGTCTGGGTCTATCGCGAGCGGGGTCAGGCCGTCGAAGCCCCCGCCGCCTACCGCACCGCTGTCGCCGAGCGCGGCACGATCATCGCGGCGGTCTCGACAACCGGCACCGCCGCTCCGATCACCACGGTCATCGTCGGCTCGCAGCTTTCGGGTCAGGTGGTCGAGATTCTGGCCGATTTCAACTCCGAAGTCCGCACTGGGCAGGTTCTTGCGCGGCTCAACAGCGATCAGATCCGGGCGCGGCTCGATGCATCGAAGGCCGATCTGGATCAGGCCCGGGCCGCCCGCACCATTCTCGATGCCCAGCTCGAAAAGGCCAAGGCGGAAGCGGCGCGCGCCGCAGCGATGGCCAACGACGTCAGCGCCCAGCTGGTCAGGGCCGAGGCCCAGCTTGCCGACGCGGAAAAGACGCTGGCGCGCCAGACCGACCTCAGCCAGCAGGGCATCGTCTCGGCCGCCACGCTGCAGACGGCGCGCACCCAGCGCGACACCCTGAGAGCACAGCGCCAGTCGGCACTGGCCCAGATCGAATCAGCCGGGGCGCAAATGGCATCGTTCGCGGCGGACCAGAAGGTGATCGCCGCCCAGATGCTGTCGTCAGATGCACAGGTCGCCCAGCGCGCCGCCGTCGTCCGCCAGATCGAGGTCGATCTGGCCAACACGACCATCCGCTCGCCGGTCGATGGCGTCGTTGTCCAGCGCAACGTCGAGCTTGGCCAGCCGGTCGCCGCCTCGCTTCAGGCCCCGACACTGTTTCTCGTCGCGCAGGACCTCAGGCGCATCCAGATTCAGGCCAATGTCGATGAAGCCGATGTCGGACGCGTCCGCGAGGGGCAGGACGTCAGCTTCACCGTCAACGCCTATCCGGGCCGGAGCTTTTCCGGCACCGTGCGGCAGGTGCGGCTCGGCGCCCAGAGCGTGCAGAATGTCGTGATCTACACCACCGTGATCGAGGTCGACAATGCCGGCATGGCACTCAAGCCCGGCATGACCGCCAATCTCCGGATCATCACCGAGCAGCGCGCCAATGTCGTGCGCGTGCCCAATGCCGCGTTGCGCTGGCGCCCGCCAGCATCGCGCACGGAGCCGGCGCAGGTTGCCGCACGGCCGATGGAAGGCACGGGTGACGGCTCGGCAGCGGGTCCGTTTGCCGGCGGGGCACAGGGCGGCGGCGGGCCGGGCATGTTCATCGAGCGCCTCAAGGAACGACTGAACCTGACCGCGGCCCAGAAGGAGACCCTCGACAAGATCATCGCCGACTCGCCCGGTATCGGGCGCGGCGGTGCTGGCGGTGGCCCGCCCGGCGGGGCGGGCGGCAGCGGCGGTCGCGGCGCGCTGATGGAAAAGGTCCGCGCCATTCTCGACGACAGCCAGCGCGCGCAGCTCGACGAGATGGCGGCGTCCGGTCGCGGGGCGCGCGCGCGGCAGACAGGCACCGATCACGGCACGACCGGTCGGCTCTACCAGCTTGGCCCGACCGGAGAGCCGACCGGCGTCACGGTGCGGCTGGGTGCCAGCGACGGCGCATTCACCGAAGTGATCTCGGGCCTCGCGCCCGGTGCCGCAGTGATCATCGGCGGCGGGCCAAGCCAGCCGCGCGCGGCCACCGGCTTCCGGTTCGGCCTCTAGCCATGCCGCTGATCGAGGTCTCCGGCCTGTCGCGCCACTACACCATGGGCGCCGAAACGGTGCGCGCCCTCGATGATGTGACACTGAGCATCGAGGAAGGCGAATTCGTCGCCGTGATGGGACCGTCGGGGTCGGGCAAGTCGACGTTCATGAACGTCATCGGATGCCTCGACCGGCCAACTGCCGGGCGCTATCACCTCGCCGGCGAGGAGGTCTCGCGGCTCGATGCATCGGAGCTTGCCGGCGTCCGCAACCGCCGCATCGGCTTTGTGTTCCAGCAGTTCAACCTGCTGCAGCGGGCGAGCGCCCTCGCCAATGTCGAACTGCCGCTGATCTACGGCGGGGTTGCGCCCGCCGACCGTCACCGCCGCGCCAGCGAGGCGCTCGACCGCGTCGGCCTCGGCGACCGCGGCCACCATCTGCCGCTCGAACTCTCCGGCGGCCAGCAGCAGCGGGTGGCGATTGCCCGCGCGCTGGTCAACACCCCGTCCGTGCTGCTGGCCGACGAGCCGACCGGCGCGCTCGACACGCTGACCTCGCTGGAGATCATGGCGGTGTTCGCCGCGCTCAACCGGCAGGGCGTCACCGTGCTGATCGTGACGCATGAAGAAGAGATCGCACGGTTTGTCCGCCGCGTGATCCGCTTCCGCGACGGTCGCCTCGTCGATGACATCCGGCAGGAGGCCGCCGACATCGACACTGAGCTGGCTGACTGGCGAGGCCGCGCGCAAGGCCGGAACGCCCCTGAGGGAGCCCCCGCATCATGACGCTCTCCGACGCCGTCGTCTCCTCGATCGATGCCCTGAAGGCCAACGCCATGCGCTCGTTCCTGACGATGCTGGGCATCGTCATCGGGGTTGCGGCCGTCATCGCGATGATGGCGGTGGGCAACGGCGCGCGCGAGAAGGTCAACCAGCAGATCAAGGCGCTTGGCTCGAACCTCATCCAGGTGGTGCCCGGCAATGTCACCTCCGGCGGGGTCCGGATGGGCATGGGCCAGTCCTCGAGCCTGACCGATGACGACGCGCGCGTCATCGCGGCCGACGTCCCTGCCGTGCAGGTCGCCGCCGCCGTGGTGCGCGGCTCGGGCCAGATCGTCGCGGGCGGCACCAACTGGTCCACCGGAATTCTCGGCGTCACCAACGACTTTTTCGAAGCCCGCGAATGGCCGGTCGCGCATGGCCGGGACTTTACCGGCGAAGAAGCGACGCGCGGTGCGCAGGTGATCCTGCTTGGCCAGACCGTCGCCCGCCAGCTGTTCGGCGAGGACGATCCGGTCGGCCAGTCGATCCGCGTCCGCAACGTGCCGTTCACGGTCATCGGCACCATGGACCGCAAGGGCCAGACGGTGTTCGGGACCGATCAGGACGACATCGTCTTCGTGCCGCTGCTGACCGCACGCCAGCGCGTCGTCGGCGCCAACCGGGCCAACAACCGCTCGGTCAACCAGATCATGGTCAAGGTCCGCGAGGGCGAGAACCTCGCCGCCGCCGAGGCCGAGATCCGCGCGCTGGTGCGTCAGCGCCATCGCCTGCAGGATGGAGTCGACGACGATTTCCAGATCCGCAATCTGGCCGAAATTTCCGCCACCCGCGAGCAGAGCGCACGGACGCTGGCGATGCTGCTCGCCGCCGTCGCCGGCGTCAGCCTCGTCGTCGGCGGTATCGGCATCATGAACATCATGCTGGTCTCGGTGAGCGAGCGGACGCGCGAGATCGGCGTGCGCATGGCGGTCGGCGCTCGGCCGGGCGACATCCTGCGCCAGTTCCTGATCGAGGCGACGACACTGGCACTCGCCGGCGGCGCCATCGGCATCGCGCTCGGCCTCGGTGTCGCTAAGGTCGTCGCCGATACGGCGGGCTGGCCGCTGCTGATCCAGCCCGAGGTGATCGGCATTGCGGTGGTGTTCTCGGCCGCGGTCGGCGTCGCTTCGGGGCTCTACCCGGCGATCCGCGCCGCGCGGCTCGATCCGGTGGTGGCCCTGCGCACCGGCTGACGCACGGGCGTCAGTACGACGACTTGCCCTGTTGCCCGGCCACGCCGCCGCGTGCGGCCTTCAGTTCGGCCCGGGCCCCGACTTGCAGCAGGTAGATGTCGTTGCACAGCGTCGACATCGCATAGCCCATGCCGGCATGCTCGGCCGCACTGGCGCCGGTCATGGTGAAAGCCGTGGCGAACTTGCCGTGTGCCTTGGCCCGCGCCACGATGTGTCTGAGCGCGCTCTTCACCTCGTCGGCGTTCTGATCGACCTTCGTGCCCTTGAACAGCGAGATCGACAGGTCCGACGGGCCGACGAACACGCCGTCGATGCCCTCGATCGACAGGATGTCGTCGAGCGCGTCAATCGCAGCCTGGGTCTCGATCATCGCAATCGCAAGGGTCGCGCGATTGGCGCGCCTGAGATACTCGCCGCCGGTCAGTCCGGTCAGCGGCAGGGCATGGACCGGGCCATATGACCGCTCGCCGAGCGGCGGATACTTGGTGTAGGCCGCCAGTTTCTTCGCATCCGCCACCGAATTGATCATCGGCGCAATGACGCCAACCGCACCGTAATCAAGCGCGCGCGAGGCGAAGGCGAAATCATCGACCTGAATGCGCACGAAGGTCGGCTTGCCGGCCAGCGCGGCGTAGGAAATCCCGTCGACAATCGTCTGCTGGGTATGCAGGCCATGCTGCATGTCGAGCGTGATCGAATCGAAATCCTCCCGCGCCAGCAATTCGGCCTGATACGGGCTGGCCGTCGAAACCCACCCGGTAAAGGTCGGTTTGCCCGAACGGATCAGGTCGGCATGGTCGAGCAGGGGATGGGGCATGGCAGGATCCGGCTTGGCGCAAAACGAAAAGGGCGTCGCATGATGCGACGCCCGATCATGACCGTTTTGCGGCCGGACGCAAGGGCTTGTATGATGACCGACAGGTCGCGCCGGCTCAGGTGCCCGACTTCACTTCCTCGATGGCACGCGCCATGAGTTCATCCATGGTGCGGCGGATCTGATGTTCAGTCTGCGCGACATGGGCCGCATCGAAGTCGGCCTTGACCTTGCGCAGCACGTCATCGTCGCCGGCTTCGGCAAAATCGGCCATCACCACCGATTTGGCATACTCGTCCGCATCGGCTCCGGATTTGCCCATCAGGCCGGCGGCCCACTGGCCGAGCAGCTTGTTGCGACGGGCGGACGCCTTGAACATCAGTTCCTCGTCGTGGGCGTACTTTTTCTCGGCGGCATCCTTGCGGCTGTCGAACGTCGTCATGATTTCCTCGCTGGCGGGCCTGGCCCATCGCCTGATCAAATTGCTCTTTTGAGATAAGCGCGACGCCGCGCCAAATCAATCTCCGTGCGACAAAAGAACGAGCCGGTGCTCGCCATGCGCCTGAAGCATGGCAGGCGCGCGCACACCTCATCGGTTCGTCGTCATTGTGCCGCAATGCGCATTCGTTTAGGGTCTGACCGGTTTATGGCGCCGCCCGAGGGCGATTCGGCGCCGAACGCCGTCACCGCCGGCGCTTCACCAACAGGAGCCACGGCCCCGCAATGGATTTTTTGAAACCACGGTACCTGCCGATGAACCGCCGCCGTCGCATTTACGAGGGCAAGGCCAAGGTCCTTTACGAAGGACCCGAGCCTGGCACACTCATCCAGCACTTCAAGGATGACGCCACCGCCTTCAACGCCAAGAAGCACGAAGTGATCGACGGAAAGGGCGTTCTCAACAACCGCATTTCCGAGTTCATTTTCTCGCACCTCAATTCGATCGGCGTCCCGACCCATTTCATCAAGCGACTCAACATGCGCGAGCAGTTGATCCGCGAGGTCGAGATCATCCCGCTCGAGGTGGTGGTGCGCAACGTCGCCGCGGGTTCGCTCGCGACGCGTCTCGGCATCGAGGAGGGCACCCCCCTGCCCCGCTCGATCATCGAATTCTATTACAAGAACGATGCTCTCAACGACCCGATGGTCTCCGAGGAACACATCACCGCCTTCGGCTGGGCCACCCCGCAGGAGATCGACGACATCATGGCGCTGGCCATCCGCGTCAACGATTTCCTGTCCGGGCTGTTCCTTGGCGTCGGCATCCGTCTCGTCGATTTCAAGATGGAGACGGGCCGCCTTTGGGAGGGCGAGATGATGCGTATCGTCGTCGCCGACGAGATTTCCCCCGATTCCTGCCGGCTGTGGGACATCAAGTCCAACGACAAGATGGACAAGGACCGGTTCCGCCGCGACATGGGCGGTCTGGTTGAGGCCTACACGGAAGTGGCGCGTCGCCTCGGCATTCTCGGCGAGAATGAGCGCGTCAACGGCACCGGCCCCAAGCTGGTGCAGTAGCGGGCTCTTTCTGGCGTACAATCCCTCAACGGCGGCGCAAGCCGCCGTTGTCGTTTCCGGGGGCGCTGCTTGCTTTCCCGTGAAAGGGATCAGACGCGCGGGGCCGAATAGCTGGCGGTATTGCCGTCATGCTCGGCGACCTCGACCGTTTCCAGCCAGACACGGCCGGCCGTCGTTTCAGCGATGAATGCCGCGACATGAGCGTGCGCGAGACGGGCCGTCGCCTCGCATCCGACGGTCTCCAGCACCCTGAGATCGATCAGACCCCGGGCATGCAGATCGCGGAACACCGGCAGGTCCGGGTCATCGGCCGCCACAAGCGTCGTATGGTCGAACATCTCGTGCAGCCAGGCGCGCACCTCTTTCATGCCGCCGAAATCATAGCACCAGTTGTTGTCGTCGAGCCGGTCAGTGGCAAACACGAAGCGGAATGCCAGCGCGTAGCCGTGCAGGAACGTGCAATGCGAATGCGTCGCCCTCCACTGGCGGAAACAGCACGACAGGCCCTCGTTATGACCGAAGGTCTTGATGGCGCGGTAGAGGGCCGGTCCTGACGTCATCCCTTTGGCCCCAGCACGGCGCATTCCTGCAGGAACTCCGCACGCAGCGCGGCGTCGCCCTGCAACTGGCCGTAGTAGGAGGTATTGACCATGCGGCTGTTGTGCCCGGCGCGAACACCGCGATGCGTCTTGCACATGTGGACGGCGCTGATCCTGACGGCGAGGCCGCGCGGATGGGTCTTGTCGACGATGAACTCCTGAATCTGCTTGACCAGTTCCTCCTGGATTTGCAGGCGCGCAGAAAAATACTCGACGATCCGGTCATACTTCGACAGGCCGATGATCTTGCCGTCGGGCGCGGGCAGCACGCCGATATACGCCTCGCCGTAGATCGGCATCAGATGGTGGGCGCACATCGACCGCACGGGGATCGGACCGGTGACAATCAGGTCATCGAAATTGCGGACATTGTCGAATTCGGTGATCTTGGGCGGCGCCTCGAAGCGGCCGGCCAGCAATTCCTCGACATACATCTTGGCCACCCGCTGCGGTGTCTCGCGGGTGTTGTGGTCGTTGCGGTAGTCGATTTTCAGAACGTCGAACAGTTCCTCGATCTTGCGGGCGGCAGCCAGTTTCAGCGCCTCGCGCTCGGCATCTCCGGTCAACCCGTCCACCGCCTCGTTGCACAGTCGGGCGGGCGTTATGCGCACGATATTGGAGGCCATTTCCACTCCGAAAGATGCGCCGGCACGCCGGCAAGATCAGAACCAGTAGCGGTGACATGGGGATCATCCGGCACCCGGACAAGGCTTCTAGGCCAATCACCGTCCAATGAAAACCGCTTCCGGTGCCGGCGACACGGTCCGCCACGCCACGCTTAAGCCTTATTTCAGCCTTTGGCGGCAGTGTCGAAACGATGTTCTGCTGGCACGCGCTCCGCCCCCGTGTGCCACGCCCGCGCCCCACGCCCCGTGGAAAGACCTGATGAAACTGCTTCGCGCCGCCCAGTTCCTTGCCGCCGTGATGATGATGCTGTTCATCGGTGCGGCAGTCTTCACCTCGACGCAGGTGGCCAAGCGCCAGCAGCAGATCGAGAAGGCAAGCCGCCATGATGGCGCCCGGCTCGCCGCACGCGCCAATGTCGAACTGAGTCGCCTCATCCAGACAGTCAGCACCTACGGAATCGCCGGCAGCGGTACCAGCCTCGATGATGTCAGGCGTCAGCTCGACACTGTCCGCAGCCAGCTCGAAGCCATGAAGAGCGGCACGTTCGATGTCTTCGTGCAGGCCGACAGCGAACGTCAGGAGGTTGTCGAGGACTTCGCTGGCGCCACCGACCTCGTCAGCGAAAAGCTGGTCAAGGCCAGCGATCTTGCCGGCAGCCTGGAGGTCATCGGCCGGCTGCGGCCGATCGAGGAGCGGCTGGGCTGGCTGACAGAGGCGGCCAACAAGGCCGATGCGGCCGCGATCGCCGCCGACCAGAAGGAACTCGTCGCCCTGCATTGGTCGTTCGCCGCGCTGATCGTCGGGCTGATAGCCTGCGGCGTGATCATGATGGTGTCGATGGTGGTGGACTTCCGCACGCTGAAGAAAACCAACACCAATCTCCAGATTGTCGCCAACAGCCTCGAAAAGACCAAGCTGGAACTGGAAGCGGCCAACCGCGGCATCAACACCGCCAACGCCGAACTGAACCTGCACAACCAGATCCTCAAGATGCACGACAAGGAGATGCGGACCCAGAACGTCCGCTTCGATGCCGCGCTCAACAACATGTCGCACGGCCTGTGCATGGCCGGTGCCGACGACAAGCTGATCGTCTGCAACGACCAGTTCCGCGACCTGTTCAACATCGACCCGGAAACGGCCCGTCCCGGCACCGCCATCCCCGCCATTCTTGTGCGCATGGGCGTGTCGATGAAGCTTGGTGAGGCCGGCACGATGGATTTCATCCGCGAGCATGACCTGATGGTCTCGGCCAAGAAGCCGGAGGCCTTCACGCGCGATTGCCCGGACGGCCGTTCCTTTGCGATCTACCATCAGCCGATGGTCGATGGCGGCTGGGTCTCGACGTTCGAGGACATCACCGAGCGGCGCAAGCAGGAAGAGAAGATCAGCCATATGGCGCATCACGATGCGCTGACCGGGCTGCCGAACCGTGTCTATTTTCTCCAGCATCTCGAAAGCGCACTGGTTCGTGCGCGCCGCGGCGAATCGAACTGCTCGGTACTCTGTCTTGACCTTGACCGGTTCAAGGCCGTCAACGACACCCTTGGCCATCCGGTCGGCGACCTGTTGCTCAAGCAGGTCGCGACCCGGCTTCAGGCATCGGTCGAGCCGGGCGATGTTGTTGCCCGGTTCGGCGGCGACGAATTTGCGATCCTGAAGAACTCCCATGTCTCGCCCGAGGCCCTCGCCCACCTCGGCTCGGCGCTCGTCCGCAGCATCTCCTCGCCGTTCGAACTGGAGGGCAACGAGGTCTCGATCGGCACCTCGGTCGGCATCGCGCTCGGGTTCAAGGACGGCACCAGTTCCGAGCAGTTGCTCAAGAACGCCGACCTTGCGCTGTATCATTCCAAGTCCGAAGGGCGCGGCGCCTATCATTTCTTCGAACCGCACATGGACGCCAAGATGCAGGCCCGCCGCCTGATCGAGAACGACCTGCGCAACGCCATTCCCAACAACGAGTTGCTGCTGTTCTACCAGCCGCTGGTCAACGTGCTGTCGCGGCGGATCACCGGCTTTGAATCGCTGGTGCGCTGGCGTCACGCGGAAAAGGGCATGATTTCGCCGGCCGATTTCATCCCGATTTCCGAAGAGGTCGGGTTGATCATCCCGATCGGCGAATGGGTGCTCAACGTTGCCTGCCGCACCGCGATGAACTGGGACAGCAACATCAAGGTTGCCGTCAATCTCTCGCCGGTGCAGTTCCGCGACAAGAACATCGTCCAGACGGTCAAGAACGCGCTCGCCAGTTCCGGCCTGCCGCCGCACCGGCTCGATCTTGAAATCACCGAAACCGCCCTCGTTCAGGACATGGAATTCACCGTCTCGGTGCTGCACCAGCTGCGCTCGATGGGCGTGCTCGTCTCGCTCGACGACTTCGGCACCGGCTATTCGTCGCTGAGCTACCTGCGGGCCTTCCCGTTCGACAAGATCAAGATCGACCAGTCGTTCGTGCGCGATCTGTCGAGCCGGCCTGACTGTCTGGCGATCGTCAAGTCGGTCACGAGCCTCGGCGACAACCTCGGCATGTCGACCCTTGCCGAAGGCGTCGAGACCGAGGACAATCTGGCGATCCTCAGGGATCTGGGCTGCAAGGAGGCACAGGGCTACCTGTTCAGCCGTCCCGTTCCCGAGACCGATGCTCTCGCCCTGATCCAGCGCTTCAACCATTCGGCCGCGAGCCGCGCTGCCTGACAGGTGCCGTTCACACCGCTTGCCTTAAGGCCCTAACGCGGCATATCTGGCGTCGGGCAAGCGGGGAACAACCATGAATCTGTTGCGTCTTTATGCGCGGGTGATCAGCCAGCTCGGCAACGAACTGAAGATCGGGCTGCTGCTGCTCGGTGCCAACCTGACGCTGGCCATCGCGCAGTTTGCCGAGCCGTACCTGTTCGGGCAGATCATCAATGTGCTGACCGGCAGCCCGTCGAACGGCGCAAAGCCATCGTTCGACCAGTTGATGCCGCTGATTGTCGCCTGGCTCGCCTTCGGCCTGTTCAGCATCGCCGGCGGGGTACTGGTCGCGCTTCATGCCGACCGCCTGTCTCACCGGCGCCGTCTGGGCGTGATGGCAGGTTTTTTCGAACATGTGCTGACCCTGCCGCAGGCCTTTCATTCGCAGACCCACTCGGGCCGCGTGCTCAAGGTGATGCTGGAAGGCTCGAACGGCATGGCCTGGCTCTGGCTGGGCTTCTTCCGCGATCACTGCGCCGCACTGGTCTCGCTGTTCGTGCTGCTGCCGTTCACCCTGTTCGTCAACTGGCGGCTCGGCCTGCTGCTGCTGGTTCTGGTGGTGGTGTTTGCCATCCTGACGACGATCGTTCTGCGCAAGACCGAGAGCAAGCAGGGGGCGGTGGAGCGATACCATACCGATCTTGCCGAACACGCCTCCGATGCACTCGGCAACATCCCGGTCATCCAGAGCTTCACGCGCGTTCAGGCAGAACTGCACAATCTCCGCGACATCATCGACCGGCTGCTGACCGCGCAGATCCCGGTGCTGTCGTGGTGGGCGATTGCATCGGTCGCCACCCGTGCCGCCTCGACGCTGACGGTGACGGCCATCTTCCTGCTCGGCACCTGGCTGCATCTGAACGACCTCGCCAGCATCGGCGATATCGTCACCTTCATGGGCTATGCAACACTGCTGATCGGCAAGCTCGAAGCGGCGGTGGGCTTCATCAACGCGCTGTTCATGCAGGCGCCGAAAATGGCCGAATTCTTCGAGGTGCTCGACACCACGCCGGCCGTGCATGACCGCCCGAACGCCATTGAACTTGTCCAACCCTCCGGCGCGGTGGCGTTCGAAGATGTCTCGTTCTCCTACGATGGCAAGCGGGCCGCCGTGCGCGATGTGACCTTCCGCATCCGCCCCGGCGAAACGATCGCTCTGGTCGGCGCAACCGGATCGGGCAAATCAACGACGCTGGGCCTGCTGCACCGCGCCTTCGATCCGCAATCGGGCCGCATCACCGTCGATGGCCATGACATCCGCGACCTGTCGCTGACCTCGCTGAGGCGCAACATCGCGGTGGTGTTCCAGGAACCGATGCTGTTTGCCCGCTCGATCCGCGAGAATCTCCAGGTCGGCCGTCCCGATGCCAGCGATGCGGAGATGATGGACGCGCTGCACCGCGCCCAGGCGCTCGATTTCATCGAACGCCAGTCCGACGGGCTCGACACGATCATCGGCGAGCGCGGGCGCTCGCTGTCGGGCGGCGAACGCCAGCGGCTGTCGATCGCCCGGGCGCTGCTCAAGAATCCGCCGATCCTCATTCTCGACGAGGCAACCAGCGCCCTTGATGCGGCCACCGAAAAGAAGCTTCAGGCCGCGCTCGATGAGGTCATGAGGAACCGCACCACCTTCGTCATCGCCCACCGGCTGGCCACGATCCGCAACGCCTCGCGCATTCTGGTGTTCGATCAGGGCCGGGTCGTCGAGGAAGGCTCGTTCGAGGACCTTGTCCGGCTCGATGGCCGCTTTGCCACACTGGCCAGGGCCCAGTTCATGGCCGGCAGTTCCCAGGGATCGGGCGCACCGCAGGACCCCGTCGTCTACGGCTGATCGCCCGCCAGTTCGGCAGCCAGAAACGCCCGGACATCGGCTTCGTCGATACCCCTGGCGATGAAGCTCTGGCCGATGCCGCGCGTCAGGATGAAGGTCAGCGCGCCGCGCGCCACCTTCTTGTCCTGCCGGATGCCGGTGAGCAGATCATCGACGGAGCCGACCCCGCCGGGAACATCCTGCAGCCGCGTCGGCAGGCCGACCGCTTCGAGATGCCGTGCCACCCGCACCGCATCCTGCATCGAGCAATGGCCGAGCCGGTGCGAGAACCGGTGCGCCAGCGCCATCCCGATGGCCACCCCCTCGCCATGGACCAGCCGCGCGGCGTTGTAGCCGGTCACCGCTTCCAGCGCATGGCCGAACGTGTGGCCGAGGTTGAGCAGGGCGCGGTCACCGGTCTCGGTCTCGTCTCGCGCCACAACCGCCGCCTTGGCGGCGCAGGCGATACGGACCGCTTCCTCGCGCTCGGGTCCGCCGGCGAGGATGCCGCGCCAGCGCCCGCCCTCCAGCCAGTCGAAAAACACCGGCTGGTCGATTAGCCCGTATTTCACCACCTCGGCATAGCCGGCGCGGAACTCGCGGTCGCTGAGGGTATCGAGCAACGCGGTATCGGCCAGCACGAGCGCCGGCTGATGGAAGGCGCCGATCAGGTTCTTGCCGTGGGCGGAATTGACCGCCGTCTTGCCGCCGACCGAGGAATCGACCTGTGCCAGCAGCGTCGTCGGAATCTGCACATAGCGCATGCCGCGCCGGACGATGGCTGCGGCAAACCCGGTCAGGTCGCCAATCACTCCGCCGCCGAACGCGATCACCAGATCGCCGCGTTCCAGCCGGTCGGCCAGCAGCCCGTCGACCACGCGGCCAAGATCGGTCCAGTTCTTGGTCGCCTCGCCCGGCTTGAGGACAATCGCCCGCCCCGCCAGTCCACCCGCCGCGAGCCGTTCCATCAGACGCGTCAGATGCAGGCCGGCCACCGTCTCGTCGGTGACGACCGCCACGCGCGCGCCCGGTGCCAGCGCCGCAATGCGCCCGCCTGCCGAGGCCAGCACATCGCGCCCGATGACGATCTCGTAACTGCGCCCGGCGAGCGCGACCGGCACGACATGGCTTGCGGTGGCAGGGATCATCCCTCAGGCTCCTTCGCCGACGAGGTGGTTGGCCAGCGCCTCGACCACAGCATCGACGACGAGATCGTGGGCAATATCGGTAGACAGGATCGTCACATCGGCCTCGGCATAGACAGGGTAGCGCTCCTCGATCAACCGGCGCACCGTGGTTTCGGGGTCTTCGGTCTTCAGGAGCGGCCGGTTCGAGCGCTTGCGCACCCGGCGCATCAACACGTCGAACTCGGCCTTGAGCCAGACCGACACGCCGCTTTCGCGGATGGCGGCCCGCGTCTCGGAACTCATGTAGGCCCCGCCGCCGGTCGCCAGCACCTGCGAGCCTTCCTTGAGCAGGCGGGCGATCACCCGGCGCTCGCCAGCGCGGAAATCGGCCTCGCCATGGCGGGCGAAAATCTCGGGAATGGTCAGGCCCGCAGCCTGTTCGATCGCCGTATCGGCATCGATGAACGGCAGCCGGAGCCGCAGCGCCAGCCGCTTGCCGATCGAGGTCTTGCCCGCTCCCATCATGCCGACGAGCACGACCGAACGCCCGTCGAGACGGGATACGATCTGCTGTTCGAATTGTCCGCTCTGGGTCACGTCAGGAAGGCCATGCTTGGCAGGATGCTGTCCGGTCCTCGCTAGCATGGAACCGCGTCAACGCAAATCCGTGATGCGGCAGGTGCTTGCCCGCCGCTGCCGGCTGGGGCAAAGAGGAAGCCCGTGTCAGGAGGGCCACCGTGCTCGCCATTGTTCGTCTGTTCGTGTTCGTCGCCGTCGTGGCCCTTGTCGGCTTCGGCTCGATGATCGCGCTTGTCCATCTGGTCGAACCCGAGCAGCGCGACTACTCGGTTTCCGTCCCGCCGTCGGCGTTCAACAGGTAGCGGCGATGGCCGGCACCTCCGCCGCACTGCTGCGCGACTTTCTGGACATGATGGCCGCCGAGCGCGGTGCCAGCGCCAACACGATTGCGGCCTACCGGCGCGATCTTGACGGCTATCTCGATCATCTCGCCCGCCGTGGCACATCGCCGCTGACCGCGACAACGGACGCGATCCGCGATTTTCTGGCCGGCATTGCCGACGAGGGACTGAAGGCATCCAGCGCTGCCCGCAAACTCTCGGCGGTGCGCCAGTTTCATGGCTTTCTCTATGGCGAAGGCCGGCGCGGCGACGATCCCTCGGTGATCATCGAGGGGCCAAAACGCGGCCGTCCCCTGCCGAAGGTCATGACCACCGGCGACGTCGACCGCCTGCTTGCGGCGGCGCGCGAGGGCATTGACGACGAGGCCCGCCCGCGGGCCGAACGGCGCGGCGCGGCCCGCCTGTCCGCACTGCTCGAATTGCTTTATGCCACCGGCCTGCGCGTCAGCGAACTGGTCTCGCTGCCGGCCGAAGCGGTGCGGCCGGGCCGCGAAACGCTGATCGTCCGCGGCAAGGGCAACAAGGAACGGCTCGTCGTGCTTAGCCAGGCGGCCGTCGAGGCCGTCGAGCGTTACCGCGCGCTGCGCGATCCCGGCCTGCCCGGCGTCCGCGACAGGTACCTGTTTCCCGCCGAAGGCGAGGCCGGGTTCCTGTCGCGTCAGGTGTTTGCCCGCGACCTCAAGCGAGCGGCCGCCGCAGCCGGACTGGCGCCTGCCAAGGTCAGCCCGCATGTGCTGCGCCATGCTTTTGCCAGCCATCTGCTCCAGAACGGAGCGGACCTGCGCGTCGTCCAGCAACTGCTTGGCCACGCCGACATTGCCACCACCCAGATCTATACCCACGTGCTCGACGAGCGGGCGAGATCGATGGTCCGTGATCTTCATCCGCTGGCCGATGAGGACGGCCCGGGATCATGAAGGCGACACGAGCCGCTTTCCCTTGGCAAGGCATTCCTGTATGAGGCGGGGCTCGAAGGGGATGGCGCGGCTGCGGAACGGCGGCGCCTGTCCCGAAACCGCTGGATATCATGCGCGCTTATCTCGATTTTGAAAAACCTGTCGCTGAGCTTGAAAGCAAGCTCGATGAATTGCGGGCCATTGCAGCCGGCGGGGACCACAAGGGTCTTGCCGACGATATCCGCAAGCTGGAAGTCAAGACGCAGGAGGCCCTGCGCACGCTCTATGCGTCGCTGACCCCGTGGCAGAAGACGCAAGTAGCCCGCCATGCCGAGCGTCCGCACTGCGTCGACTACATCCGCCATCTGGTGACGGACTTCACGCCGCTGGCCGGCGACCGCTGTTTTGGCGAGGACGAGGCGATCATCGGCGGGTTCGGTCGTTTCAACGGCCAGTCGATCTGCGTGCTCGGGCAGGAAAAAGGCTCGGACACCGAAAGCCGTCTCCGGCACAATTTCGGCATGGCGCGGCCGGAAGGCTATCGCAAGGCGATCCGGCTGATGGAGATGGCCGACCGGTTCCGGATTCCGGTCCTCTCGCTGATCGATACGGCCGGCGCCTATCCCGGCATCGACGCCGAGGAACGCGGTCAGGCCGAGGCGATTGCCCGCTCGACCGAGGCGTGCCTCGGTCTTGGCAGCCCGAACATCGCGATTGTCATCGGCGAAGGCGGTTCTGGCGGCGCGGTGGCGATCGCGACGGCCAATCGCGTCGCCATGCTCGAGCATTCGATCTACAGCGTCATCTCGCCCG
>CALCZO010000278.1 GCA_937903315.1 uncultured Alphaproteobacteria bacterium | reverse complement strand
CGCAAGGCGCTGGCGCTGACCGGTGCCGACGACATCATCTTCGACTGGGATGTGCTGGAAGACCATATCTACGTCTCGCCGGACTTCGAGCAGCATCTTGGATTGCCGCGCGGCACGCTGGACGGTCCGGCCTCGGCGTGGGTCGATGTCATCCACACCGCCGACCGCGACCGCTACCGCACGATTCTCGAAGCGGTGCTCGAACAGCGGCGCGGCCGTATCCAGCAGGATTTCCGCCTGCGGACACAGGACGGGCAGACGGTCTGGTACAAGCTCAAGGCGCGCCCGGTTGTCGACAACAACGGCGAGGTCGTCCGCGTTGTCGGCACCCTCAGCGACGTGACCGATGCGCGCAGCGCCCAGGAGCGGCTGTTGCGCGATGCGGTTTATGACAACCTTACCGGGTTGCCCAACCGCAATCTGTTCCTCGAACGGCTGGACGCGGCGCTGATCTTCTCGCGCAGCGACAATACGATCCGCCCGACGGTGATGAGCATCGACCTTGACCGGTTCAAGCAGGTCAACGCCTCGCTGGGTGCGACCGCGGCCGATACGATCCTACTGACCGTGGCGCGCCGGCTGTCACGCCTGATGAAACCCGGCGATCTGATCGCGCGGCTGTCAGGGGACAGCTTTGCCATTCTCATCGTCTCGGAGCTTGACCGGACCCGCGTGCTGGCCCTCGCCGACCTGATGCGCCGGGCGGTCAGCGCGGTAATGATCTACGACGGGCGAGAGATCATCGTTCAGGCGACCATCGGCGTGGTGTTTCCCGAAGATGCGCAGGATGGCGAGCGCGAGACGATCCTCAGATGCGCCGAGCTTGCCGTGGCACATGGCAAGCGGGCGGGCGGCGACCGGGTGGAGATCTACCGGCAGGGCCTGCAATCGGACCGGGCGGACAAGCTCGCCATCGGCACCGAACTCCGGCGTGCGCTCGAGCGCAATGAAATCCGCATCCTGTTCCAGCCGATTGTGCGCCTTGAAGACCGGACGATCGCCGGCTTCGAGGCGCTGGTGCGCTGGGACCATCCGCGCCTTGGTCGGCTGCCGCCGTCCGATTTCATTCCCGTGGCGGAAGAAACCGGCCTGATCCATGACCTCGGCCTGTTCGTCATGGAGCGCGCCACGCGCGAACTGCACCTGTGGCAACAGGCGCTGGTGGTCGACCCGCCGATTTTCGCCTCGGTCAACATCTCGTCGCGCCAGCTGCTGCGGCATGACCTGTTGCAGGATGTGAAGGGCATCCTGCTGCGCCATCCGGTGCAGCCCGGCTCGCTGAAGCTGGAACTGACCGAAAGCCTGATCATGGAAAACCCGGAATACGCCGCGCAGATGATGGTTCGGCTGCGCGAAAGCGGCGTCGGCCTCGCGCTCGATGATTTCGGCACCGGCTATTCCTCGCTTGCCTATCTCCAGCGCTTCTCGTTCGATACGCTGAAGATCGACCAGTCGTTCGTCCGCCACACCGGCAGCGGCAGCAGGCCCGTCATCCTGCGGTCGATCATCGCGCTGGCGCATGACCTGAGGATGCAGGTGGTGGCCGAAGGGGCGGAGACGGAAGCCGACACCGTCGAACTGTCGCAACTGGGCTGCGAGTATGCGCAGGGCTTTGCGTTCGGTCAGCCGATGACCATCGAACAGGCGCGCAAGCTGATCGGCGTGGTGACGACCGACGCGGCCTGACGATCACGCGCGTCCGGCGGCGCTCGACAGCATGCGGGGATCAACGCCGATACTGCGCATGGCGCGGTCATATTTGGTGTCGAACTGCCGGTCGAACACCAGCGGCAGGTCGGCCGCGCAATGCAGCCAGTCGTTGTTCTGGATTTCCCGCTCAAGCTGACCGGGCGCCCAGCCGGCATAGCCCAGCGCGACCAGCGCCCGGTCCGGCCCCTCGCCACGTGCGATCGCCCGCAGGATATCGGTGGTGATGGTCATGGCAATGCCATCGTCGATCGGCAAGCTGGAGCTGTCGATGAAGACATCATTGGAGTGCAGCACGAAGCCGCGGCTGCGGTCCATCGGCCCGCCATTCAGCACCTCGACGCGGCAGGCGCGCTCGGGAAGCCGGATTTCCTGCTGGTTCTCGACGAGTTTCAGTTGCCGCAGCAAATCCTCGATATCGAGATTTTCAGCCGGCCGGTTGACGATCAGTCCCATCGCGCCATCCGATGAATGGGCGCAGATATAGATGACGGCGCGGGCAAACCGCTCGTCCGACATTCCGGGCATGGCAATCAGCAGCTTTCCATCAAGGAAGCCGCGCGGTTCCATCCCGGGTCTGGAGTGGCCTGATGTCATACCTCCATGCTAGGCGAGATCAGGAAAATGCCAAGGGCTTTCGTCGCCCTGGCCGAATTGCGTGATCCTGAAGCGCTCGCTCACTGCTTGTTGACCTGCATGTGCGAGCGTGCCGCTGTAGAGATCCAGGCTCAGTCAACGAGATTATCCCCATGCTTCGCCGTCTGCTTCTGTCGTTTGCTGCAGTGTTCCTGGCCGGTCAGGCACTCGCCCAGAGTGCGGGCGGATATCGTGCGACCGCCTGGGTCAAGACAGCGGCCTCGCAGGTCCGGCTCATCCTGCCCGAACGGTTCGTGCCGGGACAGGCCGTGCATGGCGGCATTGAGGTTCAACTGGAGGCCGGCGCAAAAACCTACTGGCGCAGCCCGGGCGAGACGGGCGTCGCCCCGGCGCTTGATCTGACCGCATCGCGTGGTCTCAAGCACGGCAGCCTGTTGTTTCCGGCACCGGTCGCGTTCGACGATGGTGCCGGGGGAATCGCCATCGGCTACACGGACAGTCTGATCTTTCCCCTGTCGCTGACTGCCGAGACCACCGCGCCTGCTTTGCTGTCGGTGCAGTTCGATTTCGGCGTCTGCCACAGGAACATGTGCATGCCCGCCGCCGCGTCGTTTATCGTCGCACCCGGCGAGGGCGAGGTGGACAGCAGCCTCGCCGGCCCCATGGCGAGCTGGCTTGGCCGAGTGCCGCGCCGGACTGACCATCCGGCGCTCGCCATCACCACCCTCACGGAACGGCGGGCCAGCGACATGGTCACGCTCGAGATTACGGCGCGCATGCCCGCGTCAAGCGAACGGGTGCTTCATGCCGAAGCCGAGGGACTGACGTTCACAACGCGCGCTCTCGATCAGGGCGTGGGCGATACAATTCGCTTCGAAGCCATCAGCCCGCTGCCGGCGGACATGGCCGGCAAGCCCACCGGACCGGTGACTCTGACGCTGATCGCGGGCGGTGATGCCATCGAGCGGACGATGACGACGAAGCCATAGCAACCGCCGATTACACGGTTGCGCCCCCGGCGGGGCTGGCTAGAATTGGCCATCGCGTCGGTTCAATGACGACGCAAGAGGGGAGTTTTTCTGATGAGCATTCAAGTGGGCGATCGTCTGCCGGCCGCAACCTTCGCCATGGTAACCGAGGGCGGGCCGGAACCGAAGACAGCGGACGAGCTGTTCAAGGGCAAGACGGCGGTTCTGTTCGGCGTTCCCGGTGCGTTTACGCCAACCTGCCACAAGAACCACCTGCCCGGCTATCTCGCCAATCTCGACGCGCTCAAGGCCAAGGGTGTCGATCTTGTCGCCGTCGTCGCAGTCAACGATCCGTTCGTGATGCGGGCCTGGGCCGATTCGACCGGCGGCATGGGCAAGATCACCTATCTCGCTGATGGCAGCGCAGCCTTCGCGAAAGCCTGCGGCCTTGAACTCGACCTGACCGCGCGCGGGCTCGGGATGCGCAACCAGCGCTTTTCGATGCTCGTCGTCGATGGTGTCGTCAAGGCACTGAACATCGAGGAAGCGCCCGGCACAGTGGACAAGACCGGCGCCGAAGCGCTGCTCGGCCAGATCTAACGCCCGGACGATTTCAGCCTGCCGGGGACTTCGTTCCCGGCAGGTCTTGTCCCGGCCGGTTTGCCCTGTGGCTTGAAGGGCGCCATTCCTGCCCGCGCGACGGCATCGACCCGTTCGTTCATCTCGTCGCCGGCATGGCCCTTGACCCAGTGCCAGGTGATGTCGTGCGGCGCTGCTGCCGCATCCAGCCGCTGCCACAGGTCGACATTCTTGACCGGCTTGTTGTCGGCGGTGCGCCAGCCCTTGCGCTTCCAGCCGTGAATCCAGCCGGTGATGCCGCCGCGCAGGTACTGCGAATCGGTGTGCAGATCGACCGACACCGGACGGGTCAGCGCCTCCAGCGCCATGATCGCGGCCATCAGTTCCATGCGGTTGTTGGTCGTCTCCGCTTCGCCGCCGGACAGTTCCTTTTCCTTGTCGCCATAGCAGAGCACGGCACCCCATCCGCCGGGACCGGGGTTGCCGGAACAGGCCCCGTCGGTCCAGATCGCCACCCGCCGGCTCATGACCTCAGGCCGTAGGCATCGGGCGAGGCAACAGACTGATGGAAGCGCAGGCGCTTGGCGTATTCGCGCGGATCGTGCGGCTTGACCAGCGCACCGGGCGGCACGTTGAGATAATCGTAAAGCCGGGTCAGCAGGAACCGGAGCGCGCTGCCCCGGCACAGCAGCGGCAGCGCCGCCCGCTCATCGCCCGACAACGGGCGCACCGCCTGATAGGCCGCGATCATCGCCTGCCCCTTGGTCTGGTTGAACGAGAAATCGGCTTCGAAGCACCAGGCATTGAGGCAGATCGCCAGATCGTAGGCATAGGCATCGTTGCAGGCGAAATAGAAATCGATCACGCCGGTCAGCGTCTGGCCCATGAACAGGACATTGTTGGGGAACAGATCGGCGTGGATCACGCCCTGCGGCAGATCTCTCGGCCAGCAGGCCTCGAGATGATCGAGTTCGGCATCGATCAACGCGGTCAGGCCGGGCTGGACGCTCTCGGCGCCGTCACGCGCCTGCCGGTAGAGTGGCCGCCAGCCCTTCATGCCCAGCGCGTTGGGGCGCGCAAGCGTGAAACCGGCGCCGGCCCGATGCAGTTCGGCCAGCGTGCGGCCGAGTTCGGCGCAATGGGTCGGTGTCGGCCGGCGGTAGGAGACGCCGTTGAGAAAGGTGATCAGCGCGGCGGATCGGCCTGCCAGCCTGTGCAGCATCCGCCCGTCACGCGCGCGCACCGGCAGGGGGCAGTTGATGCCGCGCTGCTGCAGATGCTCCATCAGGCCGAGAAAGAACGGCAGATCATCCTCATTCACCCGCTTTTCGTACAAGGTGAGGATAAACCTGCCTTTTTCAGCCTCCAGAACGTAATTGGTGTTCTCGACACCTTCGGCGATGCCGCGAAACGAGATCAGCGCGCCGACATCGTAGGGTTCGAGAAAGGCGCCGAGTTCCTCGACGCTGACTTCAGTGTAAACGGCCATGAATCACATTCGCGATCGACGATTCCGCCTGTCGGACGGCGCGGCTTCGTGTTAACGGGTCGGCACGCCCGGCGTCAAACCGTCTCACCACAAAATCGCAAGTTTTTCCGTGCTTTGGACCCTGTTCACGATCATCGCTGCTGCAGCACAGACCGCGCGCAACGCGATGCAGCGCGACCTGACGGCACGCCTCGGCACGATCGGGGCGACGCAGGTGCGTTTCCTGTTCGGCCTGCCGTTCGGGGCTGTCTTTCTCACCGCGATCCTGCTGGCGACCGGCGAGATGATTCCTGACCTGTCCTGGCGCTTTGCAGGCTGGACGCTGGCCGGCGCCATCGGCCAGATCATCGCCACAGCGCTGATGCTTTCAGCGATGACGTCAAAATCCTTCGTTGTAACAACAGCTTATACCAAGACCGAACCGGTTCAGGTGGCGCTGTTCGGCCTGGTCTTTCTCGGCGATGCACTGACGCCGATGCTGGCGCTGGCCATTCTGATTGCCACCGTCGGGGTCATGGTGCTCGGCTGGCCAAAGGCCGGGACTTCATTGGGGCGCGAGGGTCTTCGCGCGGCCGCGATGGGCATTGTGGCCGGCGGCTTTTTTGCCGCCTCGGCCGTCTTTTTCCGCGGCGCGATCCACAGTTTCGATGCCGGCAGCATCTGGATCCGCGCCAGTACGACACTTGTCGCCGGCCTCGGCCTTCAGACGCTGATCCTGCTCGGATATATGCTGGTGCGCGATCGCGGCACGCTGCGCGCCATCCTGCAGGCATGGAAACCGTCAATGCTGGCGGGGCTGTTGGGTGCCAGCGCGTCGCAGTTCTGGTTTCTCGGCTTTTCGCTGACTTCAGCGGCGCGGGTGCGCACGCTGGGGCTGGTCGAGGTGCTGTTTGCCTATGCCGTTTCGGGCCGGCTGTTCAACGAACGGCCGGACCGTCGGGAAATCGCCGGGCTCGTGCTGGTCGTCCTCGGCGTTGCGCTCAGCCTCAACGCCTGAGTCAGGCCGTGCCCGCCGGTTCGCGCAAGGCGCGCGGCAGGGGGAAGAACACGCTTTCGTCGGCGGTTGAAACGGTCTGAACCGTCACCGAGTAGCGCTCTGCGAAGGCGTCGATGATCTCTTCGACGAGCACTTCGGGCGCAGACGCGCCGGCGGTGATGCCCAGCCGGGAGATGGCGCCGAAGTCCGCCCAGTTGATGTCCTCGGCCCGCAGCAGCAGCTGCGCCACAGTGCAACCAGCCCGCTCGGCCACCTCACGCAGGCGCTGGGAATTCGACGAATTCTGGCTGCCGACGACGATCATCGCGTCAACCTCGGGCGCGACGCGCTTGACCGCCTCCTGCCGGTTGGTGGTGGCATAGCAGATGTCCTCGCGGTTCGGCCCGTGAATGGCCGGGAACCGCGCTTTCAGCGCCTCGACGATCTCGCGCGTGTCGTCAACCGACAGCGTCGTCTGGCTGACATAGGCCAGCGTCGCGTCGGAGGCCGGCACCAGCCGGTCGACATCCTCGAGCGTCTCGACCAGCATCACCGCGCCGGGCGGCAACTGCCCCATGGTGCCGATCACTTCGGGGTGGCCGGCGTGGCCAATCAGGATGACGCTCCGCCCGCGCCGGTGGTGGATTTCCGCCTCGCGGTGCACCTTGGTGACCAGCGGGCAGGTCGCATCGATGGCAAGCAGATTGCGGCGGCCTGCCTCGGCCGGCACCGATTTGGGTACGCCATGGGCCGAAAAGATCACCGGCGCCCCGGTTTCGGGCACTTCATCGAGTTCGTCGACGAAGATCGCTCCCTTGCGTTTGAGGTCCTCGACCACATAGCGGTTATGGACAATCTCGTGCCGCACATAGACCGGGCTGCCGAACCGCTTCAGCGCTTCCTCGACCGCATCGATGGCGCGCACGACCCCGGCGCAGAAGCCGCGGGGAGCGCAGAGCAGAATGGTCAGCGGCGGCTTCGTCATCGGACCTCGATCTTCGTCACCAGAACCTCGTTGCGCGGTTGTGTCTGCCGCACGCGCAAGCGTCAAGCGTCGCCGGTCATCACATTATCAGCAGAGAGGCTTTGTTGCCGAGCCCGGACATGCCACAAGCCGGGTGATCGCCGTCACGCCCCAAGGATCCCGCCCATGCCCCCTGCCCGGCCCGTCTCCGGCCGCCCGTCCGCTGCCCAGGCCCGGCTTGTGACCGGATCGACGATGCAGCACGTGGTCGGCATGACCTTCGCCGGCTCGATTGGCCTTCTGGCGATCTTTTTCGTTGATTTCCTGTCGCTGTTCTACATTGCGATGCTGAAGGACGAGCGGCTGACGGCCGGCGTCGGCTATGCGACGACGGTGCTGTTCTTCGCCATTGCGGTCAATGTCGGCCTGATGATCGCGAGTTCCGCGCTTGTGGCGCGGCATCTCGGAGCGGGTGCCACCGACGAGGCACGACGCCTGGCCGGCTCGGGCATCGTGCTGGCCGCCGTCAGCGCCACGGCGGTCTCGGCCCTGATGCTGGCGGCGCTGCCCGCCATCCTGTCCCTGCTCGGGGCTGAAGGTCCGGCACGGGAGGTTGCAAGCCGTTTTCTCTGGATCACGCTGCCCGCCAATGCCCTGATGGCCATCGGCATGGTCCTGTCGGGAACGCTGCGGGCCCTTGGCGATGCACGGCGGGCGATGATGGTGACGCTGATCGGCGGCATCGCCACCGCCGGGCTCGACCCGCTGTTCATCTTCGGCCTTGGCATGGGGACGGACGGCGCGGCGCTGGCGACCGTGCTGTCGCGGGTGATTTTCTGTCTCGTCGGCTGGCAGGGCGTTGTCCGGCATCACGGCATGATGGCCCGGCCGCGCCTCGACGACCTGAAACGTCATGCCGCGCCTCTGGTTGGCATTGCCATTCCCGCCGTGCTGACCAACATCGCCAGCCCGGTCGCCAGTGCGTTCATCCTGTCGGTTGCGCGCAACTTCGGCGACGCGGCGGTGGCGGCGAACACCATCATCGACCGGCTGGTTCCGCTGGCGTTCTGCGTGATTTTCGCGCTCAGCGGCTCGATCGGCCCGATTCTGGCGCAGAATCTCGGGGCCGGGCGGCATGACCGGGTGCGGCAGGCGATGAAGGATGCGGCGCTGTTCGCCGTCGGCTACTGCCTGCTGGTGTGGGGCGTGCTGGCGCTCAGCCACGGCTCGATCGCCGCGATGTTCGGCGCGTCGGCGGAAACCGCGCGCTACATCGGGTTTTTCTGCCTGTTCGGTGCCGCAGCGTGGGTGTTCAACAGCCTGATGTTTGTTGCCAATGCGGCCTTCAACAATCTCGGCTTTCCGATCTACTCGACGTTGTTCAACTGGGGACGGGCGACCCTCGGAACCATGCCGTTCGCACTCGCCGGCGCGCATTTCGGCGGCTATCCGGGCGTCATGCTCGGGGTCATCGCCGGCTGGGCGCTGTTCGGGATTGCCAGCCTTATCACCGCCTTCGCCGCCATCGGGCGGCTCGCACAGCAAAAAGCCGCCCCGGAGGGCGGCTGATCGGCGTCCTGTTTTTCAAGCGCTGTCAGCGCGTTGTACGGCAACGCCCGGCAGCGACCTGCGACAGGTGACGCGAGGGATCCTGACCCAGCGGGCAATCGAGCGCCGCCGACACATCCGAATAGGTCAGGCCGATGTCCTTGAGCATTCGCTCGTCGTATTGGCACAACCCGCGCACGGCGTGACGGGCGCGCAGGGCACGAACGACTGCGGTGGCCTTGGTCGCAACCATGTTCAGCGCCGCGCGAACGCGCAGGCCAGATGCCGTGCCGGTTCCGGTGAGAACAAGATCAACCATTGCAACCTCCTGATGGCTCTTCCGGCGCGCGCAGCCTCTGTTTGGCACGCGCCGTCCTTAGTGTGCTAACATATCATCCAAACTGATAAAAACGACATATTTTCATCCGAACCATTTTATGTTTTGATGCATCAGGAGACCATCATGCATATGCTCGACATCGACCAGTTGCGATCGCTGATCGCAATTTCCGACTCCGGCTCGTTCACGCGCGCTGCCGAAGTGGTGTTCAAGACCCAGTCCGCGGTGTCGATGCAGATGAAGCGGCTGGAGGAGCAAGTCGGACGGCCGATCTTTGCCAAGGAGGGGCGCGGCGTGCGCCTGACCGAGGATGGTGCGCGACTGCTCGATTATGCGCGCAAGATCGTGCGGCTGAGCAGCGAATGCATCGCCACCTTTTCCGACGAGGTGCTGTCCGGTCGCGTCCGCCTCGGCGTTCCGGATGACTATGCTGATCGGTATCTGCCCGAGATCCTTGTTCGGTTCACGACATCGCATCCCAAGGTCGAGGTGACCGTGGTGTGCGAGCCGACGCCGATGCTGGTCGAACGTATCCAGTCCGGTGACCTCGATCTGGCCATCATCTCGCTGTCGCTGGCGCGCGAATCCGGTGATGTGGTGCGCCATGAGCGGCTGCTGTGGGTCACGTCCGCTCATCACATGACGCATGAGGAGCAGCCGCTGCCCCTCGCGCTCGGGCGTCCGACATGCGCCTGGCGACAGGCCGCGACCGAGCGGATGGACAGTGTCGGCCGGCGGTTCAGGGTACTTTATGCGTCGTGGAACTCGGCTGCGGTTGGCGCTGCGGTGCTCAGCGGTCTGGCTGTCGGTGTCCTGCCCGAGAGCGCGGTGCGGCCCGGAATGCGGGTCTTGGGGCCCAGCGATGGATTCCCGCCGTTGCCGGAGGTCAAAATCGCGCTGTTGCGCAACAGGGCGGCCGATTCAGCGATCGTCGACGCGCTGGCCGCCCAGATCACGCAGAGCCTCGACAACCTGTCATTGGTGCGGGCCGGTGCTGCACTGCCGGCGTGACGATCAGGTCCTGTCGCGGCGGAGCACCAGCACATTGCCGGCCACCGCC
>CALCZO010000277.1 GCA_937903315.1 uncultured Alphaproteobacteria bacterium | reverse complement strand
GGGATCACGCTGATCGAGGTGCCGCTCAATTCGCCCGATCCGTTCGACAGCATCGCCCGGCTGACCGATGCGCTGGGGGACCGGGCGCTGACCGGCGCCGGTACGGTCTATGATCCGGCCGATGTCTGCCGTCTCGCCGCCGCCGGCGGCAAGCTGGTCGTCTCGCCCAACACCGATCCCGCCGTCATCGCCCGCACGCGCGAGATGGGGCTGCTGTCCCTGCCGGGCTGCTTCACGCCGACCGAGGCGGCGCTGGCGATCAGGTCCGGCGCGCATGCCCTGAAGCTGTTTCCCGGCGAGCTGGTGACGCCCGCCTCCGCCCGCGCGCTCGCCGCAGTATTGCCGAAAGCGCTGCCGATGCTGCTGGTCGGCGGGGTCGCCGCCGACACGCTGGCGCGCTGGAACGGCACGCCCGTCACCGGTTTCGGCATCGGATCGGCGCTGTTCAGGCCGGGTGACGATGCGGCAGCCGTGGCAGCCAAGGCGGCGGTTTTCGTCACGGCGCTGGCCGCTGCACGCGGCTGAGGCGATTGCATCGGTGGTCACGGCGTCGTAGGGAAGCGGCGAGACATCATACAACTGGCCGGAGTTTGCCATGCTGCTGGGAGTGATCGCCGACGACTACACAGGCGCATCCGACATCGCCAACACGCTGGCCAAGGGTGGCGGCGGCACCGGCGGGCTGGCGACCGTGCAGTTTCTCGGCGTGCCGGGAAGGCCGGCGCCGCCTGATTGCGAGGCCGGCATCGTCTCGCTGAAAAGCCGCTCGATTCCCGCCGCCGAGGCCGTCGCCCAGTCGCTTGCCGCACTGGAATGGCTGAAGGCGCAGGGCTGCCGCCAGATCATCTTCAAATACTGCTCGACCTTCGATTCGACGCCTGAGGGCAACATCGGCCCGGTCGGCGAGGCGCTGGCCGCCGCGCTGGGCGTCAAGGGGGTGATCGCCTGCCCGGCGTTCCCCGGTGCGGGCCGCACCATCTATCAGGGCCATCTGTTCGTCGGTGACCGCCTGCTCAACCAGTCGGGACTGGAGAACCATCCGCTCAACCCGATGACCGATGCCGATATCCGCCGCTGGCTGGCATTGCAGACCAAAAGCCCGGTCGGGCTGGCCAGCATCGCCACCGTCCACAAGGGTGCCGATGCCCTGCGTGCGGCGCTGGCAGAGGCGGGCGGGCGCGGCGAAACGCTGGTGATCGTCGATGTGTTGAGCGATGCGGACCTTCTGACGATCGGCGATGCCGTGGCCGATGCGCCACTGCTCACCGGCGGCTCAGGCATCGCGCTCGGCCTGCCGCGCAATTTCATCCGCAAGGGGCTGGCCAGGGGGGCCGGCTCGTCGTTCCGCCCGGTCGAGGGGCCGGAGGCGATTCTCGCCGGCTCGTGCTCACGCGCCACGCTGGGCCAGATCGCGCATCACAAGGCGGCGGGTCATCCGGTTCTCGCCATCGATGTCGCCGATGTGATGAGCGGCAGGACGGTGATGGCCGATCTTGTCGGCTTTCTGGTCCGCAATGCGGGCCGTGCCCCCTTGGTCTGTTCATCCTCGCCGCCCGAGGAGGTGGCCGCGCTTCAGGCCCGGTTCGGGCGCGAGGCTGTGGCCCACAAACTGGACGCCCTGTTTGCCGCGACGGCCAGGTCGGCGGTGGACGGCGGCATCACGCGCCTGGTGGTCGCTGGCGGCGAAACCTCGGGCGCGGTCGTCACCGCGCTGGGGCTCGATGCGCTGGCCATCGGGCCGGAGATCGATCCCGGCGTGCCGGCCCTGTCGGCCACCGCCGGTCCGCCGCTGGCGCTGGCGCTGAAGTCTGGCAATTTCGGCGCGGTCGATTTCTTCGATAAGGCGCTGGCGGTCATGGCGGGCGGGCGATGAACGCCGAAGGCCGCCTGCGCGAGGATATGGCGCGGCTTGGCAAAAGCCTGTTCGATCGCGGCTATACCGTCGGCTCGTCCGGCAACATCTCGGCGGCGGTGGAGGACGGCATCCTGATGACGCCGACCAATTCCTGCCTCGGCTTTCTCGATCCGGCAAGGATATCCAAACTCGACCGGACCGGCACCCTTATCGGTGGCGACAAGCCGTCCAAGGAAGTGTTCCTGCATCAGGCCTTCTACGACACCCGCCCCGGCACCGGCGCGGTCGTTCACCTGCATTCGACCTACGCGACCGCCGTCTCCTGCCTCGCCGATATCGACCCCGAGGACTGTATCCCGCCGTTGACGCCCTACGTCGTGATGCGCGTCGGCACTGTGAAACTGCTGCCGTATGTGCGCCCCGGCGATCCGGCGATGGGCACGATGATCCGCGCGCTGAACGGCGCGCATGCCGGCGTGCTGCTCGCCAATCACGGACCGGTGGTGGCGGCAAAGGACCTTGAGAGTGCGGTCTTCGCGTCGGAGGAACTGGAGGAGACGGCCAAGCTGTTCGTCATCCTGCGCGAGCAGTTCACCCGCCGGCTGACGCCGGCACAGGTGGCGGAACTCAAACGCGTCTTCGGTTGAAAATTGACGTAAAGTCATGCCGTTAACGGGATCGGACAGGGGCGGTCCCACCCCCTTGCGCTTGGGCGCGAACATGCGCACTATCGCTCTTTGAGGCCAATCAGAGAGCGGTCCCGATGTCGGGCAACAAATCGAGCCATATCCGGCTGACCTCGCACCCCGGCGCGATCACGCCGTCCCGCTTCCCGATCCAGTGGGGCGCGGCCACTGCGGCCGAACGCGGCCCCGTCATCGCCACCGTCAATTCCGGCACCGACCGCAACGCCATCGGCGCGCATGGCGGTTCCTATGCGACCTATCGCGCCCTCGCTGTTTCGGCCGGTGCGCTCAACCCCATCGTCCGGCCCGATCTGCGCAACACCCATCCGGTGGTTGCCATCGGCCCGTTCCCGCAATGGTCCGAGCCGGGGCGCATTGTCTCGCTCGATCCGTGGGGCCATATGGTGCCCGAGGTGTTTGACAGCCAGCTGGCCGAGGGGGTCGACATCCGTCCCTCCATCGCCATCACCAAGGCGCGGCTGACAGTGGCCGAACTCAAGGGCCGCCTCAAGGTCGATGGCACCATCGTGCGGCAGGAAGGCGACGTTGCCGCCGTCAAGATCGCGATTGATCCGGTCTGGTATCTGCCCGGCATCGCCGCTCGCTTCGGTATGTCCGAGACCAAGCTGCGCCGCACGCTGTTCGAGCAGACCGGCGGCATGTACCCCGAGCTGGTGACGCGGCCGGACCTGTCGGTGTTCCTGCCGCCGATCGGCAATACGACGATCTATCTGTTCGGCGACGTCGCAAAGCTCGGCCAGCCGCGCACCTTCATTTCCGGCCGCCTGCATGACGAATGCAACGGCTCGGACGTGTTCGGCTCCGACATCTGCACCTGCCGGCCCTATCTCGTCCACGGTATCGAGGAAGCGGTGAAGG